>NZ_JAPFPW010000001.1:300000-469359 GCF_026155325.1 Desulfobotulus pelophilus
CCGCGCATGCTGAACGATATTCTCCTGCATTTTTCGAGGGGGACTACCATTTACTATGAGTTTATAGATGAAATTATCGAGGATCTTGAAGGATTTCTTCGTTCCCTGTAGGAGGTGAAGCGTGATCAACTCCATTTTGATTCCTGTAGCGGATTCGGCCAGCTCCAGAGCCGTTGTGACTTATATCGCAGGACTGGCTCTCTCACCGGACAGCACTAAAATTACCCTTCTGTACGTAAGCAGGACGCCATCGGGAAGTGAAGAGTTGATGGGCTACCGTTTTGTTGCCGCCCTTCCCGAAAGGGGTGATAAGGCTTTACAGTGGGCAAGAGATACCCTGGTGGCAGGGGGGATGGATCCGGATAATCTGTATGCCGATATCATATCCGGCCCTTTTGCTACGGTGGGCGATGGTATTATTGCCTATTTTACCAAGGAACCCCATTCCTTGGTGGTTATTGGCAGGAAGAAGATGAGCAAGGCCGAGGAATTCGTTCTGGGAGATGTCAGCGTGAAACTGGTACGGGCCTTGGAAAATACGGCTGTCATGGTTGTGAAAACAATTTGATTTTTTAAGTAAAACGATGAGGCAGCTATCAGGGCAGGGATTCCCCTGCCCTGTGCTTATCCTCGGGTATCAGGCTGATAAAGACACAAGGGTTCTTCGGCCATAAAGTCACCCGTTGCCTCATAGGCTCTGGCCCGGCACCCCCCGCATACGGCCCTGTACTCACAGGGACCGCATTTCCCCGTGAGCTGGTCATAGTCCCTTAGGCGTAAAAGGGTGGGAGATTGTTGCCATATATTCACAAAAGAAGTTTTTTTCACATTGCCGCAGGGTGTTTCGAGAAAGCCGCAGGGCTGCACTTCACCCACATGGGAAACAAAGCAAAAGCCGATTCCACCGAGACATCCTCTGGTCATGGCATCGAGACCATGGGTGGCAGGGGATATGTGTTTCCCTTCCGCTTTTGCTCTCTGCCGGAGAATCCGGTAATAGTGTGGCGCACAGGTAGCTTTGAGCTGCAGGGGGACTTTGTCACGCTGATCGTAGAACCAGTTTAATGTTTCTTCGTACTGAACGGCATCAATGGCTGTTTCTTCAATTTCCTTGCCACGACCCGTTGGCACCAGAAGAAAGATATGGTGGGCTGCGGCCCCAAGTGAAACAGCAAGGTCTAAAATCTTAGGAATCTCCCCCAGATTCTGTTTGGTAATGGTGGTGTTGATCTGGAATTCAATGCCTTGCGCTTTTGCGTTGGCGGCTCCCTGCATGGCACCGTCAAAGGCACCGGGCATGGCGCGGAAGGTATCGTGTACCTCACGGGTGGCACCGTCCAGACTGATGGAGATGCGACGGATACCGCATTCGGCCATGCGCCGGGCATTGTCCGGTGTTACCAGGGTTCCGTTGGGGGCCATGGTCATGCGCAGCCCCAGATTCGTGCCATGTCTGGCTATGTCGAAGATATCTTTTCGCAGCAAAGGTTCTCCACCGGTAAGAATGACAATAACTTCTCCCAGCTTCCGGATCTCTTCCATCAGTCTGAAGGCTTCATCAGTGCTGAGTTCTCCTGGATAGGGTTCGTTTCTGGCTGCTGCACGGCAGTGGATGCAGTTCAGGTTACAGCTTCGGGTGGTCTCCCATGCGACAAGGCGCAGGGTATCCCGTTTACCGGAAGTGGAACCGGGGTGGCTGTACTTGGGTTGCATGAGCTTCCTTCCTTTATAATCAGTGCGAGGCTTTGTTACCCCTGTCTTAACAAGAACAATATATAGGATTAGACAGGGCACATAGGTATTTTGTGAGCGATATGGCCGCTGCTTTGGATCAGGCCTGTGTGCAAAGATTCGGCAAGTGCCTGAAGTGGGCACAAAAGGCTGCGGATTCAGGCTCTACGGCAATCGTGTAACCTGCCTGTGCCGACAAATTTTGCCGATTCAGCACAGGACAAGGGGTGTAATAAGTAAGGTGGCACATGGTCAAGTGGATTGTGTGCCTTACCTCAACAGGATCTCAGTTTACGCGCCGCTTCCATGGCAAAATAGGTGATGATGATATCGGCACCGGCCCTGCGCATGGATAAAAGGGTTTCCATCATGACAGCATCGCCGTCAATCCAGCCTTTTTCCGCTGCCGCCCTGATCATGGCATATTCACCGGATACATTGTAGGCGGCTACGGGAAGATCCAGTTCGTCCCGCAGACGGGTGATGATATCCAGATAAGCGAGGGCTGGTTTCACCATGATGATGTCGGCACCTTCTTCCACATCCATGGAGGCTTCCCGCATGGCTTCTCGGCTGTTGGCCGGATCCATCTGGTAGGTTCTGCGGTCGCCGAATTCCGGTGCATTGCCAGCGGCTTCCCGGAAAGGACCGTAAAAGGCAGAAGCATATTTCACGGCATAGCTCATGATGGCTGTATCCGTATACCCTTCCTGATCAAGTCCTTCACGGATTTCAGCAACACGACCGTCCATCATGTCCGATGGGGCCACCATCTGGGCTCCGGCATTGGCATGGCTGACGGCGGTACGCGCCAGCAGATCCAGGGTGGCGTCGTTGTCTATCCGGCCCTTTTCAACAATTCCGCAGTGACCGTGATCCGTGAACTGACAGAGACAGACATCTGTAATCACCAGCATATCCGGTACGGCATCCCGAACGGCTTTGATGGCCTGCTGTACGATCCCGTCTTTCTTATAAGCCTGGGTGGCTAACGGATCTTTTTTATCGGGAACTCCGAAAAGAATAACCGCTGGAACGCCAAGATCCCGGGCTTCCTTTGCTTTTTTTCTGATATTATCACAGGACAGCTGGGACTGCCCCGGAAGGGAGGCGATGGGCTTGCTCACGCCTTTGCCGGGTACGGCAAAGAGGGGCAGCACCAGATTGTCCACTCCTAAGCTTGTTTCACGTACCATGCTGCGGATGATGGCACTCTGACGAAGGCGTCTGGGCCGGGAGTCGGGGAAAAGCATGGGAATCTCCTTGTTGACGGGTTCGGAAAATTTTTGTCCTGAAGGAAGAAAAGGGCCGCCTCCATGGAGAACGGCCGGATTTTTGCTCTGAAGTTATCAGGTGTACTTGTAACTGTTCAACATAATGTTCCCTTGGTAAATCAAACGCCTTCAATGCGGTACATAGGCAACCAGGCCAGTTGATCGTGACACGGATTTTATTCTTAGAGCTTCTGCCCTGTGCGGAAGCAGCTGAAATTCTCCGCCATGCAAGCTGAAAGCCTGGTTGCTGCCGCAGCTGACCCGGATGCAGCGTACGTGCCGGAATCCGAAATCATAGCAACCTCACCCACAAACAGACCGGTTGTCTTATTCTGGAATCAGGTTGCTGAAATAAAAGCGTGAGTTCCCAGAATAAAACAGACGGAATAGTTAGCTGTGATGATTGGCAGGTCTTTCAGCCTGAGGACACTTTTTGAATGGAGTGCGCCCGAAAATTGATCCCTCAACCCGGTCCTTTCCCATAGGGTGGGGGGAAGAAAAGGCCTTTATATTTCAGGAAATGGCCTAGATACTCTGGCTGATTTCCTCATCCGTTAGATAGCAGGCCGGATCGGGAGCCCAGACATCGTCTGTGAGGGCTTCGGCACGTACCCGGAAATTACCGCCGCAGATATTCAGCCATCTGCAGGTAGCACAGCGTCCTGTTACAAAATCTTTTTTGTGTTTGAGCTGTGCCAGAAGGGGGTCTTCGGGTTGAGACCAGATCTGGGAAAAGGGTATTTTTCTGATATTCCCGAAGCTGTGGTGCCGCCAGAACTGGTCGGCATGGACCTCTCCGTCCCAGGAAACGCAGCCGATGCCACGACCGGAAGAGTTGCCTTCATTCATTTTTAAAAGTTCCATGACCTCTTCAGCCCTTGACGGGTCTTCCTGTAAAAGACGCAGGTAAATGTAAGGGCCGTCCGCATGGTTGTCTACGGTCAGTACTTCCTTGGGTTTGCCTCTTTCGTGCAGATCCCGTGTACGGTCCAGAATAAGATCCAGTGCCTTGCGGGTCTCTTCGTGGGAAAGATCATCTTCCACCAGTTTTGAGCCACGGCCTGCATAGACCAGATGATAAAAGCAGACCCTGGGTATATCCATTTCTTCCATGAGATCAAAAATGCCTGGTATCTCGGCAACGTTTTGCTTGTTCATGGTAAAGCGGAGTCCTACTTTGATGCCGGCCTCCTGACAGTTCCGTATGCCGTCCAGGGCTGCCTGAAAAGCACCTTTAACTCCCCTGAAGTGGTCATTGACCGTTTCCATTCCATCCAGGCTGATACCCACATAGGAAAGACCGACTTCTTTTAAGCGCCTTGCTTTTTCCCGGGTAATCAGGGTGCCGTTGGTGGAGATGACAGCCCGCATGCCCTGGGAAACGGCATAGTCAGCCAGTTCGGGGAGATCTTTGCGCATCAGGGGCTCGCCACCGGAAAAGAGCATCACCGGAGAACCAAAAGCAGCAAGATCCCTGATGAGTGCTTTGCCCTCATCTGTGCTCAGTTCGTTGGCAAAGACCTGGTCCTTGGCATGGGCATAACAGTGTACGCATTTCAGGTTGCAGCGCCGGGTCATGTTCCAGACCACAACGGGTTTTTTGTCTTCGGAAAATTGCAGAAGATGGGAGGGAAGAGAGCCGGAGAGGCGCCCGTAGCGCAAAGCATCCGAAGGTTCGACTGTGCCACAGTAAAGTTTGGATATGCCTATCATAAGATCACCTGTTGGGGAGATGCAGGGGAATGAAATATTCCTTTTGCATAAAAGGCCGATGCGGATTCTGTGCTCTTGCACCGGGCGTTTGTCTCCCGGGGATGCTGTCCGCCGGGAATGCGAAAAGAGCCTTTATGTCTATACCCTTTCCCGATTTGTCCGGCAAGTGCGGAGCATTCATTCCTTGTATCAGAAAGGGAGGATGCCCTCATTCATGCCCCGGAGAATTTCACCTGCCAGATAAAGAGAACCCGCTATACAGATGGTTCCGTTTGCTGGGGTTATGGAAATGGCCCGGGCCAGTGCCTCTGGCGCATCCAGTAAGGTTTCACTGTGTTTTCCCTGGAAAATGTCGGCAAGGGCAGACGGATGAAGGCTCCTTGAATTTTGGGGGCGGGTCAGGATAAATTTGGAAAAAAGGGGGGTGAGATGATGCAGAATGGAGACGGCATCTTTATCTTCGAGGACCCCGAAAACCAGTGTTCTCGGCTCAGAGGTCTTTTGCCTGAGATAGGCGGCCAGAGCTTCAGCGGCTTGAGGGTTGTGGGCACCGTCAAGAAGAATGAGGGGAGAAGTGGCCAGTGTCTGCAGCCTTGCGGGCCACTTTCTGGCCGTCAGGGCTTTGTGGAGGATGGTCTCATCAAGGAGGACCGGCGTTGTCATAAGGGAAGTAATGGTCTCTACTGCCGCAATGGCTATGGCCATGTTGTCTGCCTGATGTTCACCCTCAAGGCCGGGGTGCAGGTCTTTGAAGATGGTTTTTCCCGTGTATATGTACCGGGAGTCCCTGGTTTTTTCCGTGCAGAAATTCTGTCCCATGACGAACAGGGGTGCTTTGCAGTTTTCTGCTTGCCGGGTGATGACATCCAGTGCTTCCGGTGCAAGGGATCCGGCTATTACGGGAATGCCGGGTTTGATAATGCCGGCTTTTTCGGAAGCAATGGCGGCCAGGGTATCGCCCAGAAATTCTTTGTGATCCATGCCAATGCCGGTGATAACGCAGAGGGCAGGGTGGCAGGCTGTGGTGGCATCCCATCGGCCTCCCATGCCCGTTTCCATAACAGCCATATCCACACGACTGCGGGCAAAATGGAGAAAAGCCATGGCTGTGGTGAATTCGAAAAAGGTTGCGTTCTGCTCTCTGTCTGCAGCCTCAATCCTTGTAACCAGATCGTTTAGGCTTTGGTTGTCTGGAGTGGCTCCGTTAATTTGAAAACGTTCAGAAAAATGTACAAGATGGGGTGATGTGTACAGGCCCGTCCGAAGGCCCGCAGCCTGAAGTATGGCGGCTATGAGGGAAGCCACGGATCCTTTTCCGTTGGTCCCTGCTACATGGATGACGGGGAAGTACTGCTGTGGATCCCCTAAATGGGCAAGCAGTCTGGTAATGCCTTCCAGGCCGGGACGGATACCCAGCCGCTGGCGCTGGAAAAGATGGGAAAAATGAGGTGTCATATCTGTCATGGGAGCTTTCCGGTTAAGGGAAAATAGAAAAACCCGGACAGAACCCTCTTAGGGAATCTGCCGGGTCAGAAGCACTCGCATGATCAATTGCTTTAAAAAACAGTTTTAAAGCAATGAATTATCCGGGCCGAAAACTACCGCTTAAACTTGCGTGCCGCAGCGATCCGCTGACGGCGTTGTGCTTCCCGCTGTTTGCGGCGTTTGTATTCGCTGGGTTTCTCATAACTCTTTTTGAGTTTGAGCCGTTTGAAAAGGCCGTCGTTCTGAATTTTTTTCTTCAGAATCCGCATGGCCTTTTCGAGGTCGTTATCCACAACACGCACTTCGATTTCCTTCACGGTACATCGCCCCTTTCTTTCCGCAACTCAGAATAAGGAAATAAATCTCAGAGTTCGGGTATTGAATACCTTTTAAAAATTATTAAAAATTCAGTTGTCTGAAAGACGACATCGGAAACGCCAAAAGCTGAATATGTAAAAAACCGAAAATGTATATCGGGTTTTTGGTGGGGTGTAAAGAAAATAGTGGAAAGCTGTTAGCTTGCTGTGCCTTTATGGCTGACCGCCGGGGCCGGATTCCAGGATTGTGGTGCAGGGGAGCGGTTTCCTCCTGCACCGGCAATCATTAGAGCTGGGCTACAAGGGCATCCGTTACTTCGGGAACGCTTTTGGAACCATCCAGCACAATGTACTTTGTTTCGCCTTGGGCTGCCAGGTCTCTGAAGTAGTAGGCGGAGGCAAGGGTACCCTCCTTGGGATCGTAGTAAATGTCATGACGCTTGTCGATGGCAGACTCATCAATATCATCGGTACGTGTGGAGAGGGCTCCTCCGCATACCCGGCATTTGCCGTCTTTGGGCGAGATGGCGGGTATGTTGACATTGTTGGGGTGGTTGGGGTCGTTTTCACAGAGGCGACGACCCGTAAGGCGACCCTTGGCAATTTCACGATCAAGCTCAATTTCCACAACATAGTTGAGCTTGATACCCGCTGCTTTCAGGGATTCATCCAGTTTTTTAGACTGGACAGGTGTTCTGGGGAAACCATCCAGCAGCCATCCGTCCTTGCAGTCTGGCTGCTGAAGACGGTCAAGAATCATGGGTATGGTGATATCGTCGGGGACCAGGTCTCCTGCGTCTATGAAGCTTTTGGCTTTTTTGCCTAGCTCGGTGCCACCCTTGATGTTTTCACGGAAAATGGCCCCGGACTCAATGTGGGGAACGGTGTATTTTTCTTTGAGAATGGCACCCTGGGTGCCTTTGCCGCTGCCATTGGGTCCAAAAAAGAGAATGTTCATTGGAAAAGCTCCTTTCAAAATAAAAAAATGGTAAGAAGACACTATGCTGATAATACAGCTCGGGGTATGAATGCATTCCAGAAAGGTTTCATATCCTTTAGGCTGGAGAAAAAGCCAGATTTTCAGTCAGCACTACCTATTAGAACACCGGTCGATTGTCAAGTTACGAGCTGTCTCCTTTCTGGAAAATAAACATATTTTTTAAAAAAAAACTTGCGCGATGATCGAAGAACCGGATATGGGGAGTGAAACGTGTTAAGATTTTCAGAAAAATGGAGAACCGCTTCGGTTTTCGGTACTTCATTCGGATGGGTGTCCGTCAGAGGGAAGGGGATGGATAAAAGGGTAGTGAAAATAGCCGTTACCGGTGGACCCGGTTCGGGTAAATCTTCGGTCTGTCGCCTTCTGAAAGAGTTTGGTTTTCCGGTTGTGGATCTGGATGTCCTGTCACGGGAGGCTGTAAAGCCTGGAATGCCTGCCTATCATGCCATAGTGGCAGATTTTGGCCCCGCTGCAGTGGGAGAGGGTGGCGTTCTGAACCGCGGATGGCTGAGGGAGCGTATGACCCGGGAACCGGGTGCAAAAGCACGGCTGGAGGCGGCTGTCCATCCGTCGGTATATCGGATGCTTGATCAAGAGGTGGAACGGTTGGCAGCCGGTGGGGCGGAAACGGTGGTGGTTGAATTCCCCCTTCTTTTTGAAACGAAGAGAGAATCTTATTTTGATAAGGTTCTTGTGGTTTTTGTGCCACCGGAGGTGCAGCTGGTAAGGCTGATGGCAAGGGACGGTGTGGGGCGGGACTCTGCAAAGGCTCTGATCCGGATACAGATGCCCCTTGAGGAAAAGGCCAGAAGGGCGGATCTGGTTCTGGATAACTCCGGTTCGCCGGAAGCAGTTGCCCGTAGTGTCCGAGACTGGGTGGAAAAGGGAGAACTTTCCGTTGAAGGGATGAAATTTCCTTGACCGGAAAAAGTCATTGGGATATTCATTAAAAACTATTGCTTTCTGATCAGAGCGATAGGGGATATGGCTTTCTGATGCATTTCCTGCCTTGAACATTTTTTACCCACGGATCATCGCTACGCTCCTGATTCTTTTCGGAACAAACTGAATCGATTTTCGACGCGTTTTTCCTTAAACAGAAATAACGGGTATTATTCCGGCCGGAATGGTTTTTTTTCTGCGCCTGCGGCCCCGAATTCCCCCCGGCAGTCTGGGTAGCATGCCTTCCGGAAGGGACATCCATACATTCATCTTAAGGTGTAAGGGTTCATGAACATCACCGAACTTAAGGAAATGAAGATTAAAGATCTGACCCGGCTTGCCAAGAAATTTAATATTGATGGCGGGGCGGGAATGCGGAAGCAGGAGCTTATTTTTGCTCTGCTTCAGGCTCAGATCGAAAAAAACGGGCTGATATACGGGGAAGGAACTCTGGAAATTCTGCCCGATGGCTTCGGCTTTCTTCGTTCTACGGATTGTAATTATCTGCCGGGACCTGATGATATCTATGTTTCGCCTTCTCAGATCCGGCGGTTTAATCTTCGAACGGGAGATACGGTTTCCGGTCAGATCCGGCAGCCGAAAGAGTCGGAACGTTATTTTGCCCTGCTGAAGGTGGAGGCTATCAATTACGAAGATCCTGAGGTTGCCAGGGAAAAAATTCTTTTTGATAACCTTACTCCTTTATATCCCGATAAGAAAATGATGCTGGAGGGTGCCAGGGATAATTATTCCATGCGTATCATGGACATCCTTACACCTATCGGGTTTGGACAGCGAGGCCTGATCGTTTCTCCACCACGGGCCGGCAAGACGGTTCTGATGCAGAATATTGCCAACTCCATCATCGCCCATCATGATGACGTGGTTCCCATCGTGCTCCTCATTGATGAGAGGCCGGAGGAGGTGACGGATATGGCCAGGAATGTCAATGCCGAAGTCATCAGTTCCACCTTTGATGAGCCTGCGGAGCGTCATGTGCAGGTTGCGGAAATGGTAATTGAAAAGGCAAAACGTCTTGTGGAGCACAAGAAGAATGTTGTGATTCTGCTGGATTCCATAACCCGTCTGGCAAGGGCGTATAACTCCGTTATGCCTCCTTCCGGAAAAATTCTTTCCGGTGGTGTGGACTCCAATGCCCTGCACCGTCCCAAACGGTTTTTCGGTGCAGCCCGCAACGTGGAAGAAGGCGGAAGCCTTACCATTATTGCTACGGCACTGGTGGAAACGGGCAGCCGGATGGACGAAGTGATTTTCGAAGAGTTTAAAGGAACGGGTAACATGGAGCTGGTGCTGGACCGTAAGCTTGCGGATCGCAGAACCTATCCGGCCATTGACATTAAAAAATCGGGTACGCGCAAGGAAGATCTCCTTCTGTCTCAGGACGTGATTAACAGGGTGTGGATATTGCGCAAGCTTTTAAGTTCCCTGAATTCCATTGACAGCATGGAATTTTTGCTCGATAAGATGACCGGAACGAAGAATAATCAGGACTTCATGAATTCAATGAACGCATAATTGTATCCCTTGGGATCATCAGGAGTTGACGATGAAAGAAGGTATTCACCCCGCATACGAGATGACAACCATTACCTGTGCCTGCGGTAATGTTTTTGAGACCGGTTCTACCAAAAAAGAGATCCGAGTGGAAATCTGTTCTGCCTGCCATCCGTTCTTTACGGGCAAGCAAAAGCTTGTGGATACGGAAGGCCGTATCGACCGTTTCCGTAAAAAGTATGGTAACTATCAGCAGCAGATGGGCAAATAGCTTGTCAGTATAAAAAACCCCGCGATGTTTTGCGGGGTTTTTTTCTTGGGAAGGACTACCGGCATGGGCCGGTTTTCTTTTGGGGAAAAATGGAAGAAAAGACAGGGTGCGGGGATGTTTGAAAAGCTTGCGGGAGTGGAAGACCGTTTTGTGGAGTTGGAGCGCCTGATGAGCGATCCGGCGGTTCTGGCGGACCGCGAACGGTATCAGAAGTATCTGCGGGAACATGCGGAAATTTCTGATCTTGTGGAGGGATTCCGGCACTATCGGGAAGTTGTTCAGGAACGGCATGAAAACGAGTCTCTCCTCCGGGATCGGGACCCGGAAATTCGGGAGATGGCAGAGGAGGAGTCGCGCCGTCTGGAGTCTCTGGAAAAATCCCTTGCGGACACCCTGCGTATGCTGCTTATTCCCAAAGATCCCAATGACGGTAAAAACATTATTCTGGAAATCCGTGCCGGAACGGGCGGGGACGAAGCCGCTCTTTTTGCGGGAGATCTGTTCCGCATGTATGCCCGTTATGCGGAAAGTGCCGGTTGGAAAATAGAAATACTTGACTCCAATGAGCCGGACGTTGGCGGTTTCAAGGAGGTTGTGGCTATGGTTCAGGGCCGCGGGGTTTACTCCGTTATGAAGTATGAATCCGGAATCCACAGGGTTCAGAGGGTTCCGGCAACGGAAACCCAAGGCCGGATTCATACATCCGCTGTCACTGTTGCTGTTCTGCCTGAGGCGGAAGAGGTGGATGTGCATGTGGATGAAAAGGACCTGAGAATTGATACTTACCGGTCCCAGGGGGCGGGTGGGCAGCACGTCAATACAACGGATTCTGCGGTCCGTATTACCCATATCCCCACAGGGATTGTGGTGCAGTGCCAGGATGAAAAGTCTCAGCATAAAAACCGGCTCAAGGCCATGCAGGTCCTGAGGGCGAGAATGTATGATGCCATGGCTCAGGAACAGGCGGCAAAGCGATCGGCAGACCGGAAGGAACAGGTGGGGACCGGAGACCGTTCCGGCCGGATCCGAACCTATAATTATCCTCAGGGGCGTGTGACAGATCATCGTATCGGTCTGACCCTTTATCGTTTGGAATCCATACTTCAGGGTGATATGGCGCAGCTGGTGGACGCTCTGAGAACCCATTATCAGGCGGAGGCCCTGCAGCATGGCGGGGCATGAACCGGGAAAAACAGATGTGTGGACCATTGGCCGGATTCTGCGATGGACTACGGAATATTTGGCAACCCACGGCATTGACAGTCCCCGCCTGACCTCAGAAATGCTGCTTGCCCATTGTCTGAAGGCCTCCCGTATCGATTTGTACATGCGATTTGATGAGCCTTTGAATCAGGAAGAGCGAGCCGTTTTCCGGGATCTTGTCCGCCGTCGTACGGGACGCGAGCCCGTGGCCCATATTGTCGGTGAGCGCAGCTTCTGGACGCTGGATCTTGCCTCCGGTCCAGAGGCTCTGGTGCCGAGACCGGATACGGAAACCCTTGTAACGGAAGCGCTGAAGTACCTGCCTGAAAACCATAGGGCGAAGGTGCTGGATCTGGGTACAGGTACCGGTTGCATTGCTCTGGCTCTCGCGACGGAAAGACCTCTGTGTCAGGTAGTGGCAGCCGATCTTTCCCTTGCTGCATGCGGTCTTGCCATGCGTAATATTCGAAGGGTTGGTTTGGAAGGACGTGTTCTGCCTGTTGTTTCGGACTGGTGCGCTTCGTTCCGGCAAGAGCCTGTTTTTGATCTGGTGGTGTCCAATCCCCCCTATATTCCAACGGCTCATATGGAGGCTTTATCTCCTGAGGTAAGGGATTATGAGCCGCCCCTTGCACTGGATGGCGGAGCGGATGGCCTTTTGGCATACAGACGGCTTGCAGCAGAGGTCGGATCTGTTCTCAAACCATCAGGTATTTTGGTTCTGGAAATTGGCTATGATCAGTGCAGGGCGGTGACCACGCTGTTTGTGGATAGCGGGGATTATGAAGTTTTTCCCTGTGTGAAAGATCTGGGCGGGCATGACAGGGTGGTGGTCCTGAGGAAAATGCTTGCCCGGACGGGATGAAGTCTGATATTTATATGAGGTTTACAGGACTCTTTTTGTAAAGGGTTTTTTTGATGTACTCTTACACGCTTTTGGATCTGGATCCCGGTGCCGCATGCGGTTGGATCCGGAAAGGAAGAAGGCGGAAGATCAACCAAATGAGGCGGGTTTTTCCCGCAGGAGAACTGGTACATGGCGTATGTTACAATGAAGGAGCTGTTGGAAGCGGGGGTGCATTTCGGGCATCAGACCAAACGATGGAACCCTAAAATGAAACCCTATATTTTTGGAGCGCGAAACGGAATTTATATTCTGGATCTCCAGAAGACCGTGAGAATGTTCCGCAAAGCCTATGATTTCGTGGCTGATGTGGCGGCAGCAGGAGATTCTATTCTGTTTGTCGGCACAAAAAAGCAGGCACGCGAAGCGATCTATGAAGAAGCCAACCGGGCTGAGACCTACTATGTGCAGAATCGATGGCTTGGAGGGATGCTGACCAACTTCCAGACCGTAAAGCAGAGTATTGAACGCCTGAAGTACCTGAAAGATATACAGAATGATGGCTCCATAGAGCTCTTTCCGAAAAAGGAAAGGCTTTCCATGATTAAGGATCAGGAAAAGCTGGAAGCGACCCTTGGCGGCATCCAGAACATGACCCGTCTTCCGGGCTGCATGTTTATTGTGGATCCTAAAAATGAAACCATAGCCGTCAAGGAAGCCAAGCGTCTGGGGATTCCCACCGTTGCTGTGGTGGATACCAACTGCGATCCAGATGATATCGATTATCCCATCCCCGGTAATGACGATGCCATTCGTGCCATTCGGCTGATTGCCTCCCGCATCGCTGATGCCTACATCGAGGGTCGCGGTCGCTATGAGGAAAAGATGCATGCCGTTACGGATAAAGAAGAGGGCGAAGTGTCTGTCTCTGCCGACATGAAACCAGGTGAACGCAAGGTGATTGCCGATGGCAGTGATGGTCCTGTGGTTGAGGTCATCAAAAAAAGTACCGCTCCCGTGGATGGGCAAGCCAGCGAATAAACTGGAAAATTCCTGTGGAGTATTTGTGAGAATAATGCAGCTCCTGCATGGCCGGTGGGTATGCAGGGGGCTGCAGTACATAGAGGAAAGGAAAAGTCTCTCCCATGGCGGAAATCAGCGCAGAGATGGTAAAGGAGCTTCGGGCAAAAACCGGGGCCGGTATTATGGATTGCAAGGCAGCCTTGAAAGAAACGGACGGTGATCTTGAAAAAGCCGTCGATTTCCTTCGTAAGAAAGGCCTGGCTACAGCCAAGAAAAAGTCGGGCAGAGAAGCCTCAGAAGGTCGAGTGGAGGCTTATATTCATATGGGCGGTAAAATCGGTGTGCTTGTGGAAGTGGGTTGTGAGACCGATTTTGTGGCTAAAAATGATGATTTTATTGAGTTTTGTCGGAATATTGCCATGCATATTGCAGCGGCGGCTCCCATGGGGCTGTCTTCGGAAGATATTCCAGCGGACGTCATTGCACGGGAGAAAGATGTTTACCGGGGCCAGCTCCTTGAGGAAGGCAAGCCGGAAAATATGGTTGATAAAATTGTTGAGGGAAAAATCAGCAAGTTTTTCAAAGAATCCTGTCTGCTTTCACAGCCCTATATCAAAGAGCCCAAGTTGACTGTGCAGGATGTTGTTAATGAGACTGTGGGTAAAATTGGTGAGAATATTGTGATTAAACGGTTCAGCCGTTTCCAGATTGGAGCCTGATACTTTGGAGCCCAGATATAAGCGGATATTGTTGAAGTTGAGTGGAGAAGCTCTCATGGGAGACCAGGGCTTCGGCATACGGCCGGATATTCTGCAGTATGTGGCGGAAGAAATCCGCTCGATACATGATCTGGGCGTGGAGGTTGCGGTAGTGGTCGGCGGGGGGAATATTTTCCGTGGCATCGCCGCAAGCTCCTACGGCATGGACCGGGCTGCCGCAGATCATATGGGTATGCTGGCAACGGTGATCAATTCCCTTGCCCTTCAGGGTACTCTGGAAGGTAAGGGAATGCAGACCCGTGTTCAGTCGGCCATCTCCATGCATGAGGTTTGTGAACCTTTTATTCTGCGCCGGGCTGTCCGGCACCTGGAAAAGGGTCGTATCGTGATTTTTGCAGCAGGAACGGGAAGCCCTTATTTTACAACCGATACGGCAGCCGTTTTGCGTGCCCAGGAAATCCATGCGGAAATTCTTCTGAAGGCCACAAAGGTCAATGGCGTATATGATTCCGATCCTGCAAAGAATCGGGAGGCTGTTTTCATACGGAATCTGAGCTATATGGAAGTGCTGGAGCGTCAGCTTCAAGTTATGGATATGACAGCTATTTCGCTTGCCATGGACAATGGCCTGCCGTTAAGTGTCTTTGACCTTCTGGGTAAGGGGAATGCGGTGAAGGTTGTATGCGGTGATGAAGAGATCGGTACGCTGATCCGCTGACCGGAATCGGAGGGGTGTGCTGGGAATACCCCGTCCCCATCCTAGTAAGGTGGTCTCTGAAAATTCCTGCGGGTAGAGTAGTGTGGTACTGCCCGTACACCATCAGACAACTGATCCCAAAGTAAAGAGGATAGTGAAGATGCTGGATACCGTTTTTCAGGAAACCAAAGAAAAAATGGGAAAGGCAGTTGATACTCTGAAGGGCGAGTTGCAGAAAGTCCGTACGGGGAGAGCCTCTGCCAATATGCTGGATGCTGTTCGCGTGGATTATTATGGAACGTTGACACCCTTGAGCCAGATGGCTTCCATTTCCACACCAGAAAGCCGCCTCCTTGTGATTCAGCCCTGGGATGCAACGGCCATGAAGGAAATAGAAAAAGGGATATTGAAAGCCAATGTCGGTCTTACTCCATCGAATGATGGCAAAGTGATACGGATTTCCATTCCTCCCCTGACGGAGGAAAGACGCAAGGATATAGTTAAGCAGATTGGAAAGTCCTGCGAGGACTACAAGGTGGGTATCCGTAATCTGCGCAGAGACAGTAACGAAACCCTGAAGGCATTGAAAAAAGATGGGGATATCTCTGAAGATGATATGTTTAAGGGGCAGGAGTATATTCAGAAAATGACGGATGAGCACATCCGCCAGATGGAAGACATACAGAAAGCCAAGGAGAAAGAAATCCTTGAGTTCTGATCTCCCCACAGGCTTTCAGACCGAACTTCTGCCCGTCCATGTGGCAATTATTATGGACGGCAACGGCCGTTGGGCAAAAAAACGCCTGATGAATCGGGTTAAGGGCCATGAAAGAGGTTCTGAGACAGTGCGGAGTGTTGTACGAACAACCCGTAAGCTTGGCATTCCCTATCTCAGCCTTTATGCCTTTTCCACGGAAAACTGGGAGAGGCCTAAAACGGAGGTTGCCACTCTAATGTCTCTCCTCCGTCGGTTTCTGGCTTCCGAGCGGGAGGAAATGCTTGGTAATAACATACGGCTTAATGCCATTGGTGAGCTGGACAGGCTTCCTGCGACTGTTCGTTCTGACCTCGAAGCCATGATGGTGGAAACTGCAGGCAACAACGGCATGGTACTGACTCTCTGCCTCAGTTACGGGTCCAGGGATGAATTGACGGAAGCCATGCGGGCCGTAGCCATCAAGGTTACCCAAGGGCTTCTGGATCCGGCCTCCCTTTCCAGTGATGATATTGCCCGCCATCTGTACACGGCAGATTTGCCTGATCCGGATCTGCTGATCCGCACCAGTGGTGAGCTTCGCCTGTCTAACTTCATGCTCTGGCAGCTGGCCTATACGGAGTTTGTTTTTTCACCCACCCTCTGGCCCGATTTTACAAAAGAGGAATATCTCGAAATACTGAAAATGTTTCAGGAACGGGACCGGCGCTTTGGCAGGGTAAACGATACTTGATTCCATGGGAATTCTGCCCATGGCAGCCTGTGGGATCTTCCGATGAGGGAGATCCTTTTTTTTCATCAAACCGGCAGGCCCGGTTGAAACGGAGACCGCACATGCATGGAACACGGTGGCTAACGGCCATACTGGCCCTTCCTGTTCTGGTCTGGCTGATTGCGGCCGGAGGGCCTTTCTTTTTTTTCCTTCTTCTGCTTGGTGTGGCTTTCATAGCCCAGTCGGAGTACCATCGTATCGTGGACGCAAGGGCCAGTGGAAGCAGTGATTCGGATCTGCGCTGGATTGCAAGACTTGCCATGGCACTTCTGGTACTGCTGGCTTTCTGGGGAATGACAGGTGTGCTGGCTGGCCTTATTGTGGCCTTTCTTATCCTGACAGGTCTTTGTATGGCCTGCTTCCGGAGACGGCCCGATTTGCTTACGGCCCTTCCGCTGGAGCTCCAGGGACTTTTGTGGATAGGATTTCCCCTGGCCTGCCTGGGTGCTCTGCGGGTATCGGACCATGGGGTAGCCTGGGTCTTTTTCACGCTGTTTCTCGTGGCTTCCGGGGATACGGGAGCCTACTATGCCGGCCGTTTTTGGGGCAGAAACAAGCTGGCTCCTGCCATCAGTCCGGCAAAGACCCGGGAGGGTTTTGTGGGTGGTGTGGTTCTGACACTGGTCCTGGCAGTACTGTTTAAATTGTTGTTTCTGCCCTCTTTTGCCCTTTTACCGGTTCTTTTTACGGCTCTGCTTACTTCCCTTGTGGCACCTGTGGGAGATCTCTTTGAATCCATGCAGAAAAGAATTTCCGCAATCAAGGATTCAGGCCGCCTCCTGCCCGGACACGGGGGTATGCTGGATCGCATTGACGCTTTGCTTTTTGCTGCACCTGTGGTCTTTGTCATGCGAACATGGCTGTGCTGAAATGAAAAAAAATATTTGTGTGCTTGGGTGTACCGGCTCCATTGGCCGGAATGTGGTGGAGATAGTTCAGCGGTTTCCAGACCGCTACCGCACGTTGGTTCTTGCGGCAGGGGACAATGTATCTCTTCTTGCAGAGCAGATAAAACGGCTGGAACCTGAGGTCGTTGTCGTCCGTACCGAAGCCCATGCCATGCAGCTCATGGCTATGGACTGTGCCCGCAAAGTCACGGTTCTTTTCGGAGAAAAGGGGTATGAGGCTGCGGCAACTCACCCTGATGTGGACATGGTGGTGGCTGCTATTGTGGGGGCAGCAGGCCTTCTTCCAACGGTAGCGGCTGTCAAGGCAGGGAAAGCTCTGGCCCTTGCCAATAAGGAATCCCTGGTAATGGGTGGGAAGCTACTGATGTCACTGGCGAGGGAAAAGGGTGTGGACATTCTGCCGGTGGACAGCGAGCACTCGGCTATCTTTCAGTGTCTTGCCGGTCAGCGGAAAAAGGACGTGGCTAAACTGCTGCTGACGGCTTCCGGTGGCCCTTTCCGGACCCTTGATAAAAAAAGTTTTTCTACTATTCGTCCCGAAGATGCATTGGCCCATCCTACCTGGAGTATGGGACGAAAAATTTCCATTGATTCCGCAACGCTTATGAACAAAGGTCTGGAAGTGATTGAGGCCATGCATCTTTTTTCTGTCCCCGTGGAAAAAATCGATGTGGTGGTGCACCCTCAGAGTATTGTGCACTCCATGGTGGCCTTCTGTGATGGCAGTGTAATGGCCCAGATGGGGGTGCCAGACATGAAAGGTGCCATCTCTCTTGCTCTTTCATGGCCGGAGCGCCTGCCCCTTGATTTACCGCTGCCCGATTTTTCTCGCATGAATCTGCATATGGAAAAACCGGATCTGGAACGTTTTCCCTGCCTGAGACTGGCTTTTGAAGCGGCGCAGGAGGGAGGCATTTTCCCTGCAGTCCTCAATGCGGCCAATGAGGTGGCTGTGGAAGCTTTTCTGCAGAGTCGTGTGAGTTTTACGGAAATTCCGGAGCTGATTACGGAAACTCTCTTACAGACAGAAAACCGTTTTGTCGATGATATGGCTGAACTCATAGAGGCGGATGCAGCGGCAAGGGTTCTTGCACGGTCTTTTGTTGAACGGTCCTGAGTAGGGTGCTCCTGAACCATAGTTTTGTCTTGAACCCTGTGCACCCGGTTTGAGTTGCTGGACAACAGACATGAAACTATGGTGACAACGGTTTGCAATCCGGAGGTGGCATGACCAGCCTTTTTTCTTTTCTTGTCGTTTTGAGTGTTCTTATCTTTATCCATGAGCTGGGCCATTATCTGCTCGCGCGACTGCTGGGAGTGGGAGTGGAACGTTTTTCCATAGGATTTGGTCCAAGGCTTGCAGGATGGACTTCCGGCCGAACGGATTTTCGTATTTCAGCCATACCCTTGGGAGGGTATGTGAAAATGGTGGGCGATGAGCCCGATGCAGAACTGCCGGAAGAAGACATTCCTCTTTCTTTTACCCATAAGCCTGTTTGGAAGCGAATGCTGATTGTGGCTGCGGGTCCTTTTTTTAATCTTTTACTGGCGGTGTTTTTTTTGTGGGGGCTTGTCTTCTGGTATGGACTTCCCGTTATGGATCCCGTTGTGGGAGATGTAAAGGCTGGCTCACCAGCAGCCTCGGCGGGCTTACGGGTCGGCGATCTGGTCGTGCGCGTGGATGACAGGAGTGTTGACTCCTGGGAAGAAATTCAGAAGTTGATACGCAGGGCTTCTGAAGATCAAGCCATGGTTTTTGAGGTTGACAGAGGTGATGGCATCCGGCAGGTGCGGATTTTCCCGGAACTCATGCCCACGCCCGATGCTCTGGGAGCCATGGTTATGCGTATGGGGATTGGAGCGGATCCCTTTATTCCCCCCACCATTGGATTCGTTAGTCCCGGATTTCCGGCTGCAGAAGCTGGCCTGAAATCCGGAGACCGTGTTATCAAGGTGAACGGAGCAGATTCGCCTACCTGGATGGTCATGGCCAGGAAAATTCAGGAGTCCAGCGGAGAACGTCTGATTTTGGATGTGGAAAGGGAAGGGATCCGGCTTTCCCTTGAGATGCAGACCCGCGAAGAAGTTATGGAGGATGGCCTGGGTGGAAAAATAACCCGCCATGTGGTGGGGATTGCTCCTGAGCCCTATACCCGGGCGGAAAAACTGGGCTTTCTGGGCTCTATGCTGGAGGGAACACGCCAGACCGGAGAAATTGTTACAGTTACAGGTATTGCTCTGGCACGTATGGTAAAAGGAAGTCTTTCCAGAGACAATCTGGGAGGCCCCATTCTGATTGCACAGATGGCTGGCAGTGAGGCCCGCAAGGGACTTGCCAATCTGCTGGCCTTTATTGCGGTCATCAGTGTCAATTTAGCCCTTTTGAATCTTTTGCCCATCCCCGTTCTGGACGGGGGGCATCTGATGTTTTACACCATAGAACTGCTGCGCGGTAAACCGGTGAGTGTGCGGGGGCGGGAAGTGGCCCAGCAGGTGGGGATTTTTCTGCTGTTAAGCCTGATGGTGTTTGCTTTTTATAATGATATTCTTCGTCTGTTCCGGGGCTGAAGACAGGTGGCCCGGTGGGAGGCGGCGGTGTAACTGGTAACCTTGCAGTATCTTTGTATTGCGGGTTCATTTGCCAAGACAGGATGCTGTTTTGTGAACAAGGAAGTGATAAAGCATGCAGGCAAGACTTGAAATCGCTCTGAAGCCGGATCTGGCGGATGCAGAAGGGCTGGGTGTACAGAAAAAGATAGCGGAGGTGTTCGGGATCGAACTGGATTCCGTTCGCTGCATACAGATTCTTACCTTTAATGCGGAGTTGACGGAAGCAGAGAGTACTCTGGTTATGGAGAGAATTTTTTGCAATCCTGTGAGTCAGGTGGCTTCATATACTCCCCTGGATGTGGATTTTGACGGGTGCATTTGGGTTGGATTCAGACCTGGTGTCCGAGATAATGCAGGGGCCACAGCCATGGAGGCTTTATCGGATGTTCTTGGTCGTTCCTTTGGGCCTGAGGATGTCGTTTACACATCCAAACGTTACTGCCTGAAGGGCAGGGGACTCAGTACGGAACTGATGGACCGCATGGCAGGTGAACTTTTAGCCAATGATATCATCCAGCAGTGGCGGGTGTTTATGCCCGGAAGCTGGGATAAGACGGAAGGAGTTGGCTTTGTCATACCCAGAGTGATACTGAACCATGAGCCTGAGGTTGCCCGGATTCCCATTGACAATGATGCGGCCCTGCAGTCGGTGAGTCATGCAAGAAACCTTGCCCTGAATCCCAATGATATTCCAGTGATCCGGGAATATTTTCTCCGGGAGGACGTCCAGAAGATACGTAAGCAAAAGGGTCTTGACCTGCCAACGGACATCGAGATTGAATATATTGCTCAGGGCCGCAGTGACCATTGCAACCATAATACTTTCCGGGGACTTTTCCGGTACAGGGATATGGAAACCGGAGAAACGGAAACCATAGATAATCTTTTTAAGACCTGTATTCAGAAACCTACCCTTGCCATGCAGGAAGAAAAGGACTGGGTTGTCTCCGTACTGTGGGATAACGCTGGTGCGGCACGGTTTGATGAGAGCTGGAACTATGTGATCACAGGAGAAACCCACAATTCTCCCTCCAATATGGAGGCTTATGGCGGTGCCATTACGGGGATTGTTGGTGTCTACCGGGACCCTTTGGGTACGGGTAGAGGAGCACGGCTGATCATGGGCAGTTATGGTTTCTGCGTGGGGCCTCTTGATTATGAAGGCCCCCTGAAGCCCAGGCTGCATCCCAAGCGTATCCTTGACGGTGTGGTGGAAGGGGTCAGGGATGGCGGCAACAAGTCCGGAGTTCCCACGCCCTTCGGCCAGGTGACCTTTCATCCGGGCTATATGGGGAAATGTCTGGTTTTTGTTACGGCTCTGGGAATTATGCCACGGACCGTGGCCGGAACACCGGGCCATGAGAAGACCACCTGTCCCGGAGATCTGATTATCATGTGCGGCGGACGTGTGGGAAAGGACGGTATTCACGGAGTGACCGCATCTTCGGAGACCTTCAGTGCGCACACTCCCGCAGGCCATGTACAGATCGGAGATCCCTATACGCAGAAAAAAATGCATGATTTTCTTCTGGAAGCGAGGGATGCAGGACTGATTGCCTTCATGACGGATAACGGGGGAGGGGGTCTTTCATCATCCGTGGGTGAGTCCGCTCGTTTTGCCGGTGGGTGTACTGTTGCGCTGGATCAGGTTCCTCTGAAATATGAAGGGCTTGACCAGTGGGAAATCTGGGTTTCCGAGTCTCAGGAGCGAATGACTGTGGCCATTCGTCCGGAATCTCTGGATACTTTCATGGCGCTTTCCGCAAAACATGCGGTGGAAAGCACGGTCATCGGAAGCTATACGGATACAGGATACCTTGAGATCACCTGGAAGGGCAGGTCTGTAGCCTGGATTCATATGGATTTCCTGGAAGAAGGTTTTCCCCAATGGGAGTTTGACTGTGAATGGGTTCCGCCGGGACTGCGGGGGCTCTGTGAGCCTGTGGTTGGTGTCCCTTCCGATTATGCCGGACTTTTACAAACTATTTTGGCGCGGCCCAATATGGCTTCCAAAGAATGGATTGGCAGACAGTACGATCATGAGGTTCAGGCGGGATCCGTCATTAAGCCCTTTGTAGGGAAGGGAAGGGATATCCCTTCGGATGCGGCTGTTATCCGTCCGGTGCTCAGCTCGGAGAGAGGTCTTGCTTTTACCCAGACACTATTGCCTTTTTATTCGAAAATTGACGCATGGCACATGACCACGGCGGTGATCGATGAGGCTGTGCGCAGGCTTCTTGCCGTGGGCGGAGGGCTGTCCGAGATGGGCGGAGTGGATAATTTCTGCTGGCCCGATATTCAGTTCCATCCCAGCAAGAATCCTGACGGGAAATTTAAGGCGGCTCAGTTGGTACGATCCTGTAAAGCCCTTCAGTCCATGTGTGCGGCTTATGGCATTCCTCTGCTTTCCGGGAAGGATTCCATGTACGTGGATGGCCATCTCCAGGGACCCTTTGGAGAAACCCGGAAAGTTTCCGGCCTGGAGACCCTGCAGTTTTCCGCCACAGCCATTGTAGACAATGTGAGGCGCTGCCAGACTCTGGATGTAAAGAAACCCGGTGACAGGGTATTTTTACTGGGAATTACCCGAAATGAGCTTGGTGGATCGGAATATTACGATCTTTTGGGCTACACAGGTCTGAACGTGCCGGAGGTGGATGCAGAGGCCTTTCTTGGTATGTACAGAAATTTTGAAAAGGCGATGGAGCTGGAGCTTATGAACAGTGCCCATGCGGTGGCACGCGGCGGGCTCGGAGTGCACCTTGCCTTCATTGCCATGGGGGGAGAGCTGGGTTTGGACATTGATCTTGCCAAGGCCGGGACGGACTCGGGCTTTCCTGATGGCAGGGATGATCTGCTGCTGTTTTCGGAGTCCTGCGGCCGCATGCTGGTAACGGTGGCTCCGGAAAAGGAGGAAGCCTTCCGTTTTCTTTTTGAGGGGCAGCCTTATTTCTGTCTGGGACAGGTCAGGGAAGACAACCTTTTATGCATAAAAGGGCTTGGGGGAGACAGTATCCTTTGTATTTCCACTGCCGACCTTAAACAAAGTTTCAAAAAGCCTTTCGGAGATCGGATATGACAAGGCAAGTAAAGGTTCTGGTACTCACGGGTTATGGCCTGAACTGTGATATGGAAACGGCCCATGCCTTTGAAATGGCAGGGGCTGTAGCAGACAGGGTGCACATCAATACCCTTATCAGTGGAGACGTGAAGCTCAGTGCTTATCAGATTCTTGTATTTGGGGGGGGGTTCAGCTGGGGGGATGATCATGGGGCCGGTGTCGTTCAGGCCGTACGCATTATGACGGGACTGGGTGATGCCATCCGCGATTTTATTGCTGGAGGACGTCTTGTCATGGGAATATGCAATGGTTTCCAGACCCTCGTGAATACAGGCCTTCTACCTGGATTTGATGAGAATTATACCCAGAGAGAAGTGGCGCTTCTGCACAATGACTGCGGAAATTTCAGGGATCAGTGGGTGGATCTTTGCGTTAATTCTCACAGTCCCTGTGTTTTTACGGAAGGCATGGACTCACTGCCGCTTCCCGTTCGTCACGGTGAGGGGAAATTTTATGCCGCTTCGGCTGTCATTGAAAAACTGGAAAACAGCGGGCAGGTGGTCCTTCGGTATGCACGGCCGGACGGAAAACCGGCCGAAGGGGTTTTCCCTATGAATCCAAATGGTTCAATTAATGATATTGCGGGTATCTGTGATGCATCAGGGCGGGTGTTTGGCCTGATGCCCCATCCGGAAGCCTTTACTCACCTTACCCATCATCCAGACTGGACGCGGATGAAAGCGGAGGAGAGAGCTTTTTTTGATGACCTTACACCTGGATTGCGTATTTTTCAGAATGCTGTCCGCCATTTCAGGTGATAAGTAAATTTTTTTTGTCCGGCATTGACAAAAGACCTGAAAATTGGTTCAAAATAACAAATCATAAGAATTATAACCCCCATCAGAAACAAAGGAGAAAAACTATGGAGTTCCTTCCCATCAAACCCAGTGTCCTGAATGCCCTTGTGTGGGTGGCCCTGGTCCTTGCTGTTTTGGGTTTTAATGCGGGTATCGGTACAGCGGAAGGTGCACGATATCTTATGGGTAGTGTTTTTCTTGGATTTCCTGCCTATTTTGCCAACATTCTCTGGATAGAAGGGTTTGCCCGGGGTCATCATTGATCCTTGTTCTGTGTATGCATCCAAAGAGGCCTTGCCGTATGATTGCGGAAAGGCCTCTTTATATTTGTGTGTTCAGAAATTACAGGACTATATGTTGACAAAAAATGGCAAAAAACGAAGGGTTTTGCCATTTTTTGTCAAAAAGGGTGTTTTGTAAGTCTTCCGTCTCTGACCATATCTTGAAAGAAGGGGAGAACTTACGGGAAAAAGTTTGGCCGTCAGAGGTTCTTCCGAAGAAAGCCGGAAGCCGATATGTTTGGAATTGATACTATATGATAGTAAAATGGTTTTTTATGGGAAACAGGTACTTTTATTGCAAGAGTGGCAATCCATGATTGCTGTAGCGCAATTACGGGGCATGGAATGGCCCATGCGATTTTGGGGGACTACGCGGTATGACAGCATTTACTCAGCGGCTGGCGGGCATCTTTGTCATGATATGGCTCATGGCCTGTACCGGCAGGAGTTCTCTGCCCGGATATGATGGCCTGCTGCCGGGTGATGCAGGCGAAGTAAAAGAAGAGACCGTGGTTCGGCAGGCTGGTTCGGAGCAGCGGCCTGACTCCCCCGGAGAGTCTACGCAAAGCATTTCTGATGTTGGTGAGGCTGCGGATTCCCACCAGGGTTACTTGACGAATGCGCTGGGTATGGATTTTGTATGGATTCCGCCGGGTATCTTCCATATGGGATCCCATATGGATGACCCGGACCGCTACGACGATGAGACCCGGAGAAAGGTCACCATCTCAAGGGGTTTTTTTTTGATGGCAACGGAAGTTACCCAAGGTCAGTGGGAAAAAGTGATGGGCAACAATCCCTCTGGCTTCCGTCACTGCGGATCGTACTGCCCCGTGGAAAGGGTTTCATGGAATGATGTTCAGGTGTTCATCCAAAAGCTTCAGGCCATGGATAAGGCATTGATCTATCGTTTACCTACGGAGGCGGAGTGGGAATATGCGGCTCGCGGGGGAAGTCAAACCGCCTTTGCCTTTGGCAGATGTCTCGACGCTGATGCGGCCAATTATAATGGTAGACAGCCTCTGGCCCATTGTTCCGAAGGCAGGTACAGGGAAGGCCCCACTCCTGTGGGAAGTTTTTCGCCCAATGCTTTTGGATTGCATGATATGCATGGCAACGTATGGGAATGGTGCCAGGATGTCTATGCTCCCTATGACAGTGAAAAAAGCGTGGTGGACCCCTTGTATGAAGGGCCGGGTGATGAGCGGGTGATTCGGGGCGGGTCCTGGTATGGCAGTGCCCGAAGCTGTCGTTCGGCAGGCCGGGGGCGGTATGCCCCGGACAGGGGCTTTAACAGTATCGGCTTCCGTCTTGCAGCAGAGAAGCCGGATTGATGAAGGATGGCTGCCTGTCATCGCGGCACAGAATTGGCCGTTGCCCAGGGTATAAACGGTTTTGAACTGCAGCATCCATGAAGACAAGGAAGGAAAGATCCATGTCCGGGGTTCGTTTTGATGTGGTATTTCAAGGTGTACTGGTACCGGGTTCCGATCCGGATGAAGTGGCTGATCGGCTTGCCCGCATGTTTGGTCTTGATAAAGAGGCTGCGGAGCGTCTTTTATCCAGCCGAAGGGCAGTGTTGAAAAAAGGTGTCAGTGCTGAAGCAGCTGAAACCTATGCCAATGCCTTGAAAAAAGCAGGGGTGGAGGTTTCCATTGAACCCCTTATTGAGGAGGGAGAGGCTGTTCTGCCACTTCAGTCCGTTTCAAGGGAGGCAAGTGAGGGGCACGATAACACCATAGGAGGCGGAGAAAGGACGGACAGGCCGGAGGAACGTCAGCGTCTTCCTTTTTCTTTTCATGGTACAGGGGGGGAATATTTTCGTATCTGGATTGTGAATATGCTCCTGTCCATTCTCACTCTGGGCATATATTCCGCATGGGCCAAGGTACGACGGAAACGGTACTTTTACATGAATACCCATCTGGATAAAAGAGGATTTGCTTATCTTGCGGATCCTGTCAAAATACTGATAGGCCGTATTGTGGTTGTGATTGTTTTTGCCATCTATTCCTTTGCCGGCAGTCTGCACCCCTTTTTGTCCATTGGATTTTCCATTGTTTTTCTGTTTTTTTTCCCATGGATTCTTGTCCGGTCTCTGGCGTTTAATGCCAGAAATTCAAGCTACCGCAATATCCGTTTTGCCTTCCACGGTACAGTTTGGGGTGCCGCGAAGGTGTATATTCTCCTGCCTTTCCTGAGTCTGTTCACTCTGGGGCTGTTATGGCCCTATACCCTTTACTGTCAGCATCGTTATGTTATTTCCGGTGGGGCTTACGGAGGCTCCCGTTTTTCCTTCCATGCCGGAGCTCGTGGATATTACAGAATGTTTGCCAGTATTGTACTGCCCATGCTGGCGGCTTTGGGTTTGGCTGCCGGGCTTGCTTTTCTCTTTGTCTTCATGATGGATACGGTTCTCATAAAAAGTGGACTGATAGCAATGGTTCCTTTGTTACTGTTCGTGTTTATGGCAACCTTCTATCTTTTTTTCATGGCCTGGTATGCGGTGAAAACGACTAATATTTTTTATTCTGCTGCACGACTCCGTTCCCATTGCTTAGAGGCTAATCTGAAGGTGCTGGCGTATCTCCGCATCCTTTTTGTCAATACTCTGCTGACCATGCTGACACTGGGTTTTTATCACCCTTGGGCAAAGGTTCGGATTGTTCGATACAAGGCAGAAAAAATGGCTTTTATTTCGGCAGGTTCGCTGGATGTTTTTGTGGCAGGAGAAGAAAACCGGGTCGCCTCTCTTGGGGAAGAAGCGGCGGATTTTCTGGACTTTGATTTTGGATTCTGATGAAAATTACCGGTTTTTTTTATGATGGCAGAACATCGGGCGCCAAAGAGGTCTGTCTTTTTTTTCAGGTAGACACAAAGCGTATCAGGGTTGAAAATAGCGATGGAGTTCTCCTTGCTGAGGCAGAGGCTGGGCACGTCCGCTTTTCGGAGCCCATGGGGAATACGGCCCGTAGCGTTTTTTTCCCTTGCGGCGGTGTTTTTGAAACCCGCGACAACAGGGCGGTGGAAACCTTGCAGGTCTTTTTGAAAAGTGGAGGCTTCTGGCGTTTGGTTCACTGTCTTGAATCCCGCTGGCACTGGGTATTGCTGTCGCTGGTGCTGGTTTCTTCCATTGTGTTTTTGGCATTTTGCTACGGAGCTCCTCTCGCCTCCAGAGAAATTGCCCTTCGGTTGCCTCCGGCTCTCCTTGAAAAGGTGGGAGAGCATACCCTGCATTCACTGGATACCATGTTTTTTTCTCCCTCAAAGCTTTCTCTTGAGGCTCAGAAGGAAATTTATGTAACGTTTCAGCCTCTATGGGATGCCCATCCGGATTTCCGTCTGCAGTTTCGGCGGGGAGGTCTTCTGGGAGCCAATGCTCTGGCTCTTCCGGGTAATATCATTGTTGTCACGGATGAGTTGCTGGTCCTTGCCAAAGAGAACCCGGATGGACTGGAAGGGGTGCTCGCCCATGAAGTTGGTCATGGTGTCCACAGACATGCGGCACGCCGGGTTATCCAGGACAGCTTTCTGGCCTTTTTGATTATGGGACTCACAGGAGACGGAAGCGGTGTGGCAGAGCTCTTTATGGGACTTCCCGTACTGATGACCGAACTGGCTTATTCAAGGGGTTTTGAAAGGGAGGCGGATGCCTATGCGCTGGAATGGCTGGCCCATCGGGGTAAAAGCCCTGACGGACTGGCACAATTGCTCATTCGTCTGCATGAAAATGAAAAGAGAGCAGAGACCAGGGAGGGGGCTTGGCGCGGTTATCTTTCTACCCATCCCCTTCTTGAAGAAAGACTGGAGGCACTTGGGTCAGGGCCATGAGTAATAATGAATTCTTTTACTTGATTTTTTTTTGAAGATACAGGTATCATTACTAATATTCCATCTGCAACCGGTTGCCGCTACCTGATTTTCAGGACAAAGCACAAACGTTGATTTTGATCTGTTGCCTTGCCCCCGGTGGTTTTGCGTCATCTGGTGGAAATTATTCCTGCCTTCGGTTTTTGGAAACTTTCCCATGAATGAGGGCCGGAAAAGGGTGTTGTGGTTTGGAAATCCGCTTGATCCCATTGCTGAATGGATGGCTGTTTGTGGTGAAAGTATCCGGTTTATTTTTGCTTATTTGAAAAAACTATAGAAATATTTTTTTGTGACAAGGGTATGCCATTTAATAGTAATCGCAAATTAAACAGGGCTAAAGAGCATTTTGCACGAAGGAAACCTGAGCAAAGGAGCAGGGCAATGAAAAAAATTGTATGGGCAGGATTGATGATTGTAATCAGCGCCATGTTTATGGCATCGGCTGCGATGGCAGAATCTTTAAATAAGGAAGCCCTTCAGAATCTGTATATGGAGTATTTGAAAGGAGAAGGCTACCGACCTGAAGTGGATGAAGATGGTGATGTGATGTTCAGGCGGGAGGGGAAAATTTACTTTCTGTTTGTAACGGAAGATGACTCGGATTTTTTCAGGCTGGTTTTGCCTAACATCTGGCCGATTGAAAGCATTGAGGAGAACCTTCAGGTACTTGCTGCTGCAGATTTTTCCAATGCCCTGTCCAAAGTATCCAAGGTCTATACGGTAAATGATGATGTTTGGGTGAGCATTGAAATGTTTTTGCCTTCACAGAAGGACTTCAGTCAGATATTCAGAAGGTCGATGGAAGCACTGGACAATGGCGTGGCAAATTTTGTGAGGAAGATGCAGGGCTGAGACAGGCAACAATGGTAAGGTGTTTGTGGCGTGATGCCCTGGGTCTGTCACTGAATGCAGGGAGGGTAGAAACAACACATGACGCCGGCAGTACACCGGATCCGGAAAGCTGGGGTGGCTTTCCGGATCCATGAGTATAGACACGACCCATCCTGGTCTTCCTATGGCATGGAGGCCGCGGCGAAGCTCGGTGTGGACGCAGGCCGGGTTTTCAAAACACTGCTTGTTCGTTTGGATCCATTCGGTTTTGCGCTGGCTGTTATTCCCGTAGAAGCCATGCTCAGCATGAAGTCCGTGGCAAAAGCGGCAGGATCGAAAAAAGCAGAGATGGCCCGCCCGGAGGATGTACAGCGGATAACGGGCTATGTCCTGGGAGGGGTTAGCCCCATTGGTCAGAAAACGGATCTTGTGACCGTAATTGATGCCTCGGCTGAAAACTTTGCCAGTATTTTTGTGAGTGCAGGTCGGCGTGGGCTTGATCTGGAGCTGAGTCCCGAAGATCTGAAGGCACTGACCAGTGGTACATTTGCAGGCCTTTGCCAGTAAAAGGTTTTACGGCATAAAAAAATCTGATCCCACAGATAATGCGGGAATCAGGTTTTTTTATATAGTACATCCTGTTCTCCCAAGGTCTTTTCTCTTTGCTGCGAGAATGTCTTTATGGGTTTGATTCTGAACATTTTAGCAAGAAAAAAATCCGGAAAGGACTGAATGCGGGTATTGAATATTTCGACACTGTCTGCGTAACCTTTTCGGAGGAGGGAGAGATAGTTTTCTGTTCGGATGATTTCATGGGTAATTTCCTGTACCAGAGACTGTGCCTTTAATTGGGGGTAACTTTCCATTCTTGCGTGGAAGCTGTTGCATACGGCCCTTTCTTTTTGAACGATTTCTTCTGCTTTTTCCGTTTCTCCCGGTGGAAGGGACGCTTCTGTGCGGAGGCTGCTGAGGGCGGTAAGCAGCTCTTTTTCATGGGCAAGATAGGTTTTGGCAATCTTTTCAAGCTGAGGCCACAGGTCAAATCGCCTCTGCAAGATGGTATGGATGTCACTCCATGCTTTATGACATCGGTTCCTGAGAAAAATAATATCATTAAAATGCAGAATCAGAGTGTAGAGCAGAAGGAACAGGGGGATGATGAGGGCCGTTTGAAAGAGTGCGGAAGGGGTAAACCATCCCAGACCTGCCCATAATACGCTGGCAGCAAAGAGAAAGGCGGCCAGACTGAAAGACGTGGCAAGAAAACCTTTTGCTCCTTTGCTTCGAAGAATATCTTCCTCCCTGCGTGGACTGATGAAGAAGAAGTTGTGCCTGTCGGTACCTTTCTGCAGGCTCAGTCGATCGCTTTTTTCAGGATCCAGCCCGGCAAAGCCTATGGTGTAGATGGCGAGTCCCGGTTCCAGCAGCCATTCCGTGTAGATCCGTCCTCCTTTTGATTCTTTGCTGCGGCCAGAGTATTCGATGATGGCGTCTTTGGGAAGGACCCTGATTTTTCCTTCTTCATCTTCCAGCCAGAAAGGAGTACGGCGGATATCTTCTTCAATGGTGACCCACTTTGTTTTATTACCGGATTTTCTTTTTTCTTCTACTTTGTAGTGATAGGCTACGCAGTCTTTGCCTTTGAGCCTGCTCTGCATGCAGGGCAGCTCCTCGCCGACAAGTATCTTCCCTTTGAGCTCGGCAAGTCCGTAGCTTAAGCCGGAGCTGCTGGCTGTGGGTATATGCTCCATGAGGCGTTTTTGTTTGATGGATAGAATGCCGGCCAAAAAAGCCATGAGGCCGAGAACCAATCCTCCCGCAGAGAGAAGGCTTACCATAAGGGGGCTCTGAAAGGAGCTGGGGCGAATGGAGTCCGTAAGTTTTTTTGCCTGCTGTATTTCGGTTTCCGTAAGCCCATAGGGTAAGGGAAACTGCCGTTCTGCGACATGGTTAAAAAGGGGGCGATCCGGCCATTTCTGAGCACCTCTTTCAATAAGGAGCCGCATTGCATACAGATCGCTTCGTTGTTCAGGCATAGGTGTGGGATAGGTGGCCTTATAACGCTCCTGGTAGAGGATGGCGGCTTCACTCCAGTCTTTTTTCAGGTTGGTAAGCCCCGTGTACCAGAGAAATCCCATACCACCGCAGATCATGAAAAGCACGTAAATCCAGAACCGATGGATTTGCAAGGCAATGAGAAGGAGGGCAATGCCAAAGGCAATGAGTCCGGAAGCGATGGAAACCAGAACACCGGATTGCAGGAGGCTTTTCCCGCCCTCCGCTTGAAGCGTTCCAACACTCAGGATTGCTGGAATCTGCCAGTTACGGGTATCAAAGTGAATCCATTTTGTTTCCGGGTCGTAGGCTCCCAGGATGTTTATGGACTGACCCGGTCGGATGATCCACTCACTGTAGATACGGTCTCCCCTCTTTACCCTGTAGGTTCGGGAAAGGGACGTCTGCATGGAGCTTTGGTCTGAAGGATTGATCCTTACCTCTCCGCTGGTGTCCTTCAGCAGGAAGGGGGCTCTTCTTTCCCCGGAATCCAGGGTGCGGGTCCGGATGTTATTGTCCGAATCTCTATACTCTTCTTCCAGTCTGTAACGAAGAAAGACAGCTTTTTCTCCGGAATAGGGAGCTGTGAGTACTTGATTCCCGGCGAGAACTTCTCCGTGAACGGCATAAGGGCCTTGAGCCAGGGCTGCTATGGGCGTGGGCGGCAGACGGTCGATCTGCCGGGCATCACGCATGGACAGAAAGCCCCAGTTAAAACAGGCAAGGGCTGTGGCAAAGCAGGCCAGCCCCAAAGCTGCTGCAAGAAGGGCTTTCAGGAAGCGTTTGATATGGCGCATGCGTCCTCACGGGGATAGTGGGGTTGTTGGCTGCCCATGGAATCATCGCCACTGGAATTCACAGACATCGGTGGCTTTTGGCCCTTCGGGCGTCTGAATAAGGTCAAATTCAAGAATAATCTGACGGTGCTTCAGTTCGGCCACATAGCGGGTGTCTACCGGTTCCTGGTCTGCGGTGATGTCGTTGATATGGCAGAAGATGTCGTGGCGCATATCCGTAGCACCAAGGCCGGTGCGCATGGTGATAAAGCCAAATCCCCGGTCTTCGTTATAGGCGTGGAGAATACCGCGTTTGCGACTGTTTCCCGTATCATTACCAAGAATACCGGGAATAAGAAAGCCTGAAAAATGATTGTCAACTTCCCTCATCAGGTCACCGCTGGTGTTGGCAAAGGAAAGAAGATCCACCCGTTTGCCCCGGTTCTGGAGGGCGCGGACGAGCCGGAGAAAATCACCGTCTCCGGAACCTACAAGGATATAATCCAGATTTTCCGACTGAAGGATGGCATCAACGGCAAGGTCCAGATCCGCATTGGCCTTGACTACCAGTTCACCTTCCGAGTCGTAATAGCGGCGTACCTCTTTACGGATGAGATGGAATCCATTTCGGCGGATAGCCGCTCTGTAATTTTCATTTCGTATTCTGTAGCCTGTGTCGTGGCGCTCTCTTTCCACATCTACGGCAAGATAGGCGTTGGCACGTAGAACTATGGTACCTTGTGTTTCCACAAGCTCTTTGATGACCTCGTATCGGATGCCCCAGCCGCCGTTGCGACTTAAATTTTCCATGTCGAGAAAAATCCCTGCCTTCAGCATGATAGCTCCTTGTAATGGTTTGCTGTGGTCCTGTTTTTTCCGGTCTGTTTCCTGTGTCCGCAGAATAAGGGCTGCGGGATTTCAGCAGGAGCTCCACAGAAACATTTTATCCTGTTTTTATCCAGCATAAAATTGGGAGTAAATGGAATCCGGCAAGTTGGCTGCCGGATTCCATGCAGGTTGCTGTATGGCGGGGTATGGGGCAGAAAAAGCAGGCTCCGGTCTCAGTGGACGGACATGACAGGGCAGGGGTTTTCCCGTATGAGTCTGTCTGTTACGGAACCCATCAGCATGGATTCGGCAAGGGAAATGCCGCGGGAGCCCACAAGCGTGACATCAATGCCATTGGCCAGGGCATATTTGCGCAGTTCCGTATGGGCTTCTCCGAGTAAAATCCGTGTTTCACAGTGGCACCAGGTTCTGGCCTCATCCGGTACCAGAGAATCCAGTTTTTCCTTGAGCTTTTTCATTTCTTCCTTCTGGTGACGGATACGGTCTCCGGGTGGTCCTTCGGCAAGGAAGGCTTTGTGCTGATTTTCAGAAACCGTATGTACGATATGAAGCTCTGCCTCGAATTCCTGTGAAAGACTCAGTCCATAACGCAGGGCCATGGTGGCATGATAGGAAAAATCGTAGCCAATGAGAATGCGTTTCAGGTCCAGTATGGGGCCGTTGGGTGTAGTTTTTAGGGCTTCCGGTTCCACGTCCCTCAGAATAAGCAGGGGGACTTTGAGTGTACGGATGAGCTCTTCGGATGTGGAGCCCATGAAGAATTTTTTGAGACCGGAACCGGGGCGTGTTGTGACGACAACCAGATCGGCGTCCAGTTCTTCGGCAAGCTCAGTTATGCGGGTTGGCGGATGGCCGGTCCTTACGATGTCTTTCCATGGGATATGGCAGTCTGCCATGGCCGCCGCCATTTTTTCCCTGGCTCGTTTTTCCATTTTTCTCTCATACCCGTTAGGGTCCCTCATTCCTTCCGCATAGACAAGGGGAATGGGGTCAATGATGGAGCAGAGAAAAAGCTCCGCATTCAGGGTCCGGGCAAGGGCCGTGGCATAACGGATACCCTGCCGGGCATAGTCCGAAAGATCGGTTGTGCAGAGGATGCGGTTAAAGTGAATGCGCATGGTCTGCCTCCTTGTGTTGGGGGGAAAGAAGTAAGGAACGTCAGACTTGTCAGTCGATACCTGAATTTTACTTATAGTAGAGCCATGCGCCATGGAAAACAAGAGTGTATAGGTTTATCCTGTCAAACCTCGTTATTAACAGAGTGCCCGATGGACGCCGCGGGCGAGGCAGGAAAAGGTGTAGGGTTTTTTTACGAGCCCAACGGCACCCATGGCCAGGGCTTCTTTCATGCGGTCGTTTTCGGAAAAACCTGTAAGAATCAGAACCTTCAGATCTGGAATGAGGGTACGCATGTGAAGGAAGCAGTCCAGGCCATCCATGCCCTTATGGCCCATGATCATATCCAGCAGAACAAGGTCCGGTGTAAGGGATGGCAGCATGGCAAGGGCTTCTTCGCCGCTGGCAACGGCCGTGACTCTGTAACGGAGTTTTTCGAGAACAAGTGTTGTGATTTCTCGTTGTTCGGCGAGGTCATCAATGACAAGGATATGCTGACCGCAGCCTTCCGGGTCACGTATTGTTTCCTCAGAAGAAATGGTCAGCCCCGGAGTAACGGGCAGGTGTATGGAAAAGGTACAGCCCTTTCCCGGTTCGCTTTCCAGGTAAATCTGGCCGTGATGATCCTGTACCGTACTCCACACGACCGCCATTCCCAGCCCTGTTCCGGATCGTCCCATTACTTTTTTTGTATAAAAGGGTTCAAAAATTTTCTCTTTGTCCTCCGGAGCAATGCCCATGCCCGTATCCTGAATCTGAAGCAGAACGGCTCCATGGGGAAAGGCGGTGGATGCCTCAGGGATTGTAAGGGTCCGGATGGATATCATACCCCCACCCGGCATGGCTTCTGCAGCATTGGAGACAAGGTTCATAAGCATTTTGCCAAGGTGCAGTCCTGACCCGAGGATGAGATCCAGGGCTGGATCCAGGCGGGTTTCAATATGGACATTGGGATGAAAGGCACATAGTTTTTCATGCTCAGGCGTGGAGAGGTAATCCAGAATAACCGTATTGAGCTGTACGGTGTCTTCCACGCTTACTCCGCGGCGGGCGAGGGTCAGCAGATCCTGAACGATCTGGGCTGCCCTCTGGCCTGATTTTTGGATAATGGCAATCCTGCGGCGCATGGGACTGTCTTCGGGAAGATCCTGAAGGAGCAGTTCCGGATAACTGACAAGACCCGACAGTACATTGTTAAGATCATGGGCTACTCCACCGGCGAGCATACCGACGGCTTCCATTTTCTGGGCTCTGGTAAGCTGGTCCTCCAGTCGTTTTCTTTGGCCTTCGGCGCGCACTCTGCTGGAGATATTCCGTACGATCGCCATTACGGTACCAGGTGTGGCTGCGACCATCCGGGTTTCAAAGTGTTCGATGATATTTTTTTTGATGGGCAGGGCGTATTCGAAAAGAACGGGTCTTTGAGTCCGGAGGGCCAGATGAATGTTGGTTTTGATCTGGGAGGCAATGCTGGATGGAAAAACATCCTGTGCTTTTTTGTGCAGAAATGTATTTGCATTCAGGTAGAGATGATTTTTATTGCCTTGAAAATCGAGAAATTTCCCTTCTGTATCGAATTGAAAGATCAGATCAGGGATGGCGTCCAGAAGAATTGCACGCCGCGCTTCGCTCTTGCGGGCTTCTTCCTCTGCTTTTTTTCGTTCCCGGACTTCTGCCTGCAATTCCCGGTTCATCATTTGCAGTACGTTTTCCCGTGCCCTGATGCGGGTGGCCATATCCTGAAAAGTAGTGGCGAGCACCTGCATTTCTTTATGGCGGATGGCTGTGAAGGCATGGTCATAACGGCCTTTGCCAATACGCTCCAGTCCCTCCCCCAGAGACCGCAGCAGTGGCCGGAAAAAAAGAAGGGAGAGAAGCCATGTGCCAATGTAAATGCCAAGAAAGGAAATGCCCAGAATCCATAATGTCTGGTTGCGTAACCGCGCCAGATTTTCCCGGTAGGGATCACTGGAAATATGAAGGTCCACAAAGCCGATGATTTCGTTTTTGTTGATAACACTTGTGGTGATGGTCTGCAGTGAGTCGCGGTGCATCCCCTCTGGTATGGCATCAAACAGCACCCGCCCTTCCATGTCACTGATACGGATACCGGTCATGGGTTCATTGTGGGTAAAGGCAAGGGCAATGCGTTCTATTTGTTCCTTATCCAGCTGCCAGAGGGGATCAGCGAGAATCTGGGTGAGGCGCTGGGCGTTATCTGCGGTTTGGGCATGAAAGAGTGTTGTTATCTGTCGGGCTTCCCGGGTGAAATAATAGAAAACAAGGGGTGCCTGAAGAAGCATCACCATCAGAAACACGCTTATGGAAAGATCCCTTGATATGCTGCGTTTGGGGGCAGGATGCATACGGACCTGGCTTTCATGCATGAAGAGGGGAGGAATCGGAGAATTTTATTTGGATAAGTGGACAAAAGATGAATGGAAAATAGCATTTTGGCTGTTAAATAGCAAATATTTATTGGCAGGATTTAAAAAGGAGGGGCTTGACCGGTTTTTATCCGTTGTGTCCGGTTAGTTTTTTGTCTGAGGGTGTTCCGGATTTTATAGGCTCAGATTTTTTTGAGGCTGTTCGGAAAATGGATAGTCAACTGTGTTCATGCCAGATTCCAGTTTCTGAATCGGATGTGCCCAGCATAGAGCCGTTTCAGTCAGCCGTTTTCGCTGACCAACCCGTTCCAGGTTTTTGGTCTGTTTTGCGGAACTGCGGTGAACAGTCTCAGCGGCATTGGCTGTGTAGATTGAGCCAGCCGGAGGAGTGCCGCTCCGGCTGGCATATCTTATGCGAAAATATCAAGGGATAGAATTCGTTTGCGGATATGGTTGTTTACTTTTTCCAGAAAAAGGCTTCGTTCCATACCCATGAGGACTTTGCCATCCAGAGTGCGTACGGCAAAGGTTCCTGTTTCGATTTCTTTGGCACCGATGGTGACCATGATGGGAATCTGCAGTAACTGTGCGTCCCGGACTTTTTTCTTGAGGCTTTCAGACCGGGTATCCACCTCTGCCCTCAGACCCTGAGAGAGGAGCTCTTTCTGCAGATTTTCCGATGCTGGAATGAGATCATCATTCATGGGCAGCAGCATGATCTGTACCGGGGCCAGCCAGAGGGGGAATTTACCGGCAAAGTGTTCGGTAAGAATACCGAAAAAACGCTCAATGGAGCCGTAGATAACCCGGTGGATCATGATGGGGCGGTGTTTTTCATTGTCTTTGCCGATATAATTCAGGTCAAAACGTTCCGGCAGGGCCATGTCCAACTGAATGGTGCCGCACTGCCAGGTACGTCCGATGGCGTCTTTGATGTGGATATCAATTTTGGGGCCGTAAAAGGCACCGTCCCCCTCATTGATATGGTAGCCTTTGCCGTAGTCATCCAGAGCGGCCCTGAGGCCGGAAGTAGCCTCTTCCCACTGGGCATCATTGCCGATGGACTTTTCCGGTCTGGTAGAAAGTTCCAGATGAAAATCCAGGCCAAAGGTGGCGTAAATACGGTCCACCAGTTCCAGTACTCCAACGATTTCCTGCTGGATCTGATCCGGTGTCATAAATATATGGGCATCGTCCTGATGGAAGGCCCGAACCCTGAACAGGCCTGACAGAGCTCCGGACATCTCATGACGGTGAACAAGGCCGATTTCTCCGGCCCGGTGGGGAAGATCTTTGTAAGAATGGGGCTTCATGCCGAAAAGGATCATGCCACCGGGACAGTTCATGGGCTTAATGGCATATTCCGTCTCATCCACCTGGGATGTATACATGTTTTCCCGGTAGTTTTCCCAATGACCGCTTTTTTCCCAGAGAACCCGGTTGAGCATGATGGGCGTTTTGGTCTCCACATATCCGGCATCTCTGTGGGCTTCCCGCCAGTATTCCAGCAGGGCGTTCCATACGGCCATGCCTTTTGCATGGAAAAAGGGCATGCCGGGAGCTTCATCGTGGAAGCTGAAGAGGTCCAGGTGTACGCCGAGTTTTCTGTGATCCCGCTTTCTGGCTTCTTCCAGCAGCGTAAGATAGGCTTTCAGATCTTTTTTATCAAAAAAGGCGGTACCATAGATACGCTGGAGCTGCTGGCGGCTCTGGTCCGCACGCCAGTAGGCTCCGGAAACCCGCATCAGCTTGATGGCTTTGATGTGGCCGGTGTGGGGCAGGTGGGGGCCACGACAGAGATCCATGAAGCCTCCCTGTTCATACAGGCTGAAAACATCGCCTTCAAGGGAGTCGATGATTTCCAGCTTGTATGGTTCGTTTTTAAAGCGTTCCCGTGCCTCGGATCGAGTCATTTCCCTTCGGATGAAGGGCTTTTTCTGTTTGATAATGGAAAGAATTTCCGCTTCGATTTTCGGAAAGTCTTCTTCGGAAATGCTCTGCATATCAATGTCGTAATAAAATCCGTTTTCCACAACCGGGCCTATGGTCAGGCGGGCATCGGGGTAGAGGACCAAAACGGCCTCTGCCATGACATGGGCGGCGGAGTGTCTTAAAATTTCAATGGATTCAGGATCTTTTGGAGTAAGCAGGCGTACATTGGCATTCTCATTTACTGGGGATGCAAGATCTCTGAGTCTGCCATTCACCTCTATGGCAATGCAGTTGCGGGCCAAACCTTCGGAAATGGACAGAGCAATGTCCATACCGGTGGGGGGGCTATCAAATTCCCGGATACTGTGGTCCGGCAGGGTAATCTGTATCATGGCACCATTCCTGGATGAGGTTGTATCAGCCGCTTTCTGTGTCTTCCATGATGGCTCAGGAAGGCTGCAGCGGGAAACGAGGGGAAAAAAATGCTTTTACAGAGAGCGCCGCAGTCAGACTTTTTTGAGATAAAAAAGAAGCTTATAGCCATACATTGTGCTTTGAAACAGAGGTTCGCAGGCACAATTGAAGTACCTAAGGGAAATGGTCTTGCGGGTCAAGGAAAATTATGAAACCATGGCAGGCTGCAGAAGCGGCGGGAATATTCCTGTGTCGGATGGAATATGGACCGTTTTCCTTAAGAACGCCGAACAACAACGGATAAGGATGGATTCTACGTATACGCTTATTGAAACCCGGGAGGCACTGCAGGAAGTGCTCCCCCTGCTAAAGGCAGCCGATCGTGTCGGTGTGGATCTGGAAGCCGACTCCATGTTTCATTTCAAGGAGAAGGTCTGTCTCATTCAGCTGGCGATTGACACTGGGAATTTTGTGCTGGATCCTTTATCCATAGGGGATCTTTCATGTCTGGGACCTGTTTTTGCCAATCCGGGAATCTGCAAGGTGTTCCATGGCGCAGATTATGATGTCCGTTCTCTTTTTCGGGATTTTGGTTTCACTGTAGAAAATCTTTGGGATACGGAACTGGCTACGCGTTTTCTGGGTTGCCGGGCTTCGGGCCTGAATGCTGTGCTGAAGGAACGTTTTGGCGTTTGTCTTGATAAAAAATATCAGAAAAAAGACTGGTCCCAGCGCCCTTTGAGTCCAGAAATGATAGCCTATGCCGCAGAGGATACCCGGTATCTTCTTGCTCTTTCCAGAGAGCTGGAATCTGAGCTGGCAGCAAGGGGGCGTTTGGAGTGGGTTGCGGAAGAGTGCCATCTCCTGCAGCAGGTAAGGGCGCAGGAGGGTGAAGAAAGACCGTTGTTTCTTCGGTTCAAGGGGGCTGGGCGTCTCGATAGACGGAGCCTTGCGGTTCTGGAGTCTTTTCTGGAGTTTCGCATGGAGATTGCTGAAAAAAAAGACAAGCCCCTGTTTAAGGTTCTGGGCGGAGAACCATTGCTGCGTCTGGCTCAGCTGCGCCCCCGTACCATGGAAGCCATGAGAGATACGAATTCCTTAAGCCCCAGACAGCTTTCCATGTTCGGTAGCAGCCTGCTGGACTGCATCCATGGAGCGATGGCCATACCAGACGCATCCCTTCCCGTGTATCCCAGATCAAAAGCCTTACGGATTAAACCTCAGGTAGCCCTTCGGATTAAGGTCATGAAGGAATGGCGGGACCGTCTTGCTGAAGAGCTGAGCCTGGATCCGGCGCTTTTGTGCAACAAGTCCCTGCTGACCAAGCTGGCTCAGTGCAGGCCGACTTCCATGGAGGAACTTTCAAAAATAGGCGATATGAGAAAGTGGCAGCGAGAGCTGCTCGGGGAGGGCCTGCTGAGGGTGCTCGAGGAGCCTGGCCTTTTTTAATCCAGGTTTGTTCCCATAATCAAAACCAAGACCAGAGCGCAGTCCCTTTTGGTGTCCACAGAAGGCAGGTCTGCATTAAAGGGACTGTGGGCTGTTTCCTTTACCCATTACCCGCCGTGCTCTCCGTCCCCCGCGTGAAGGATTAATCCCTCCTTTATTCCCATTGTAGAAGAATCTGTAAGTCTTCCTCACTCAGGCTTTTCAGTTTAGGCATCCTTTTGGACAGAACTGCATCCTGAATCATTTCTTTCCGTTCGCAGACATCCTGTCTCGTTGCAAAATCACCTCTGTGGCAGAGGAAACATGTATTCTCGATTACGTCCATGGTCTGATTACCGGGTAGTAAGCTGCAGGCTTCCGGAGGATACTTCTGTAGTCGGATACCGCTGCAGGCGGCAGAAAAAACGATGACGAGCCATATGAGCAACAGGGCAGGAAACAGTTTTGTTTTCAAGGAGAAGCTACCTCTTTCAGTGGGTTTCAGAAATTGGGCCATTGGGAATGGATCCGGGTCAGAGAGGCCATGTCTTCCGTAAAACAGGGGACAAGATGCGGGTCGAAAAGGGTTCCTGCCTTTTGTTTGAGGAAGCGGACAGCATGGTGTAAGGGCCATGCTTTTTTGTAGCTGCGATCATGGATCAGCGCATCAAAAACATCGGCAATGGCGGTTATTCTGCCTGCAATGTGGATATCCTTGCCGCTGAGCCCAAGGGGATATCCGTTTCCGTCCCAGCGCTCATGGTGCTCCCGTGCGGCAATGGCAGCGGTGTGGAGTTCCGGTTTCCCTCCGGTATGCAGGAGCTCGAAACCGATGTCGGGGTGAGTGCGGACGATAGCCCTTTCCTCCTCTGTCAGGGGTCCGTTTTTATTGAGAATTTTTTGAGGGATGGCCAGCTTGCCGATGTCATGGAGGGGGGATGCCCGCCGGAGTTCTTCCGCGGCATCCTTGCCAAGTCCGGCCCGCAAGGCAAGAAAATGGCAGAAAGCACCTACTCTGTGGAGATGGCCGGTATTTTCCTTCGGACCGGTATGGGCAATGGCATGGCTGAGGAGCTGGGAGAAGGAGTCCGCATCTGTGATGTCAGGCTGGTGTTCAAGGAGCGTATCCAGCACATCGGCGATGTGAACCGTAAAGATACGGAGCATGGTAATCTCTTTTTCACTCGGTGCAGGCAGAGACTGTATGTCAATGCGGATGGTTTTTCCCGTGGCAGACCTGGCCATGAGGGGGAGTGCGGGGACGGATGGGCAGTCTCCCATTTGTCTGCGGGCCTTGCAGATGCTCATGCCGGAGGGGGCCATAGCGGAAAACCGGATGCGGAGGGCTCTTGGTCCTGATTTTTTTGGGCAGAGGAGGTGAAGCAGCTGATCTGTAACGCTATGGGCAAAACCCGATGGCGCTCTGTGGCCGGAAAGGGGAGAGGTGGCCTTGAGGATGTGATGTAGGGCGTCCCTTTCTGTCTGGATGGCGGTAAGTTCCCGGAAGTTTCTCAGGGCCGTTGTCAGGACGCTATGCAGTTTCCGTGCACTGAGATCGGATTTTTCTCTGTAATCGTTGATCTCATAGGAATCAACGGCCATATTTTCCGGTGTTTTGCCAGATTGACCGGTTCGAAGGATAATGCGCAGGTTCCGGTTACCGAGCTCTTTCCGTATGCGATTCGCAGCGACAAGGCCGGCCATGTCGTCTTCCATTACCGCATCCAGCAGCAGAACAGATGTGTTGCTGTTATTGGATACAAAAGCAACGGTCTCAGATCCCGAATAAACGCTGTGGATGGCAAGGGGACGGTTTTCGAACCGAAAGTCCGCAAGAACAAGGCGGGTGACCCTGTGCACCTCCGGGTCATCATCGGCAATGAGAATTTCCCATGGCAGGCCTTCGGAGTCTGAAGGCTCCGTATGGTTTTCAGGTGCAAAGCCCATGGGGCTGGTTTCAGAAGATTCAGGAACGTGGAAACGCATGTTGCCTCCGATTCTGTTCGGGTTTGTACAAAACAGGATGCCAGCGTAAACACGGCTATGCCAGTACCGAAGGATCATGTACTGACAATACTCTTATCCGTCATAAAGAAGAGGCCGGACCGGAAATGATTGGATGCTTGGCAGATCGCAATTGACCATAGGGTCTTTGACAGGTATTGTCAAACCTCTATTGATTTTGGATACTGGAATGGCCGCTGTTGTGAACGCTGCCGTCATAGCCGTATGTTGATATTGACTGGACCTATGAGGAAAGGAGCCTGAATGCGTATTCTTTTATTCACGGGAAAAGGGGGCGCCGGTAAAACGACTACCGCAGCTGCAACGGCGCTTCAGGCGGCGCGTTCGGGTAGAAAGACGCTGGTGATGTCAACGGATCCTGCCCATTCTCTGGCCGATGTTCTGAATCTTCCCCTCGGCCCCGAACCTGTGGAAGTGGAGAAAAATCTGTGGGCACAGGAGCTGGATATTTATTATTCCATGCGTAAACACTGGGGTTCCCTGCGTCGCCTGATGCTGGATCTTTTTCGCTGGCAGGGTGTGGACAGAAAGGTGGCTGAAGAGCTGGCAGCCATTCCCGGCATGGAGGAAGGATCGGCATTTTTATGGATCGAAGAATATGTCCGGGAGAATCGCTTTGATCTTATCGTCATTGATTCTGCACCCACAGGGGAAACTCTGACCCTGCTGTCTCTGCCTCAGGTGACCCAGTGGTGGACAACTCAGATGTTCCCTTTCCCGAAAATGGCACTGCGGGGCATGGGAAGGTTGATGGGCGGGATGATGCCCATGGCCGCAGGCCTGGAAGAGCTGAGCACTCTTCTGGAAAAAATGGAAAGGGTGCAGAAAATTCTTGCGGATCCTGAAATCACCAGCACGCGAATTATGGTAAACCCGGAGCGGATGGTGATTGCCGAAGCAAGGAGGGCTTACACCTATCTTCAGCTTTATGGTTATCATGTGGATGCTGTGATCACCAACAGAATTCTTCCCGAAGGGGAGACAACGGGATTTTTCTCCGCTTATGTAGCTTCGCAAAGCCGTTATCTGGCGGAAATAGAAGAAAGTTTTGCTCCTTTGCCCATGCTGCGTATTCCCCATTTCGGGGAAGAGATTGTTGGCCTTGATCTGTTGGAAAAAACGGGGAAGGTTCTGTACGGAGACAGGCCTGGAGATGATCTTCTATTTAGGGAAAAGCCTCTGGGTATTTCCGAAGTAGACGGAGGGTATGTGCTCACCCTGCGTCTACCCTTCCTTGAAAATGGAGATGTCGGGGTAGAACGTTCCGGAGATACGGTTACGCTGCAGGTGGGATCGCGACGGCGGCATGTCTTTTTGCCTCGTTTTCTTGCTTTTTATTCCATCTGGGAAACCTTGCATCTTCCTCCGGAGTTGAAAATTTTTTTTGAAAAGCGTCCAGGATAGCCATGGCACACCATGGGCCTGTCTGGTATCTGTATGCTGAAACCGGTCCATGGTGGCAGGATTTCCCTGGCGGGTGTTGGGGTGGTTGGGGATTTTTCTTCTTGCAGAATAAAAAAGGTGGTGATAGTCCCTGAAATTGGTTGAACCAATTTCAGGGACTATTTTTTAGTCTCCGTACATATTTTGGCTGTGAAAGTCAGGCTTCGGTGGTAAGGGGACTTGTTGGTGAGGCTGTTGTGTAGTTTGAATGGCAGGAACGGTCTTTTAGGCTGTAAGGGTATTGACTGAGGGCAGACGCTTACCGGTGGGCTGGTTATCGGGTTTTCAATGCCGGGGGTGGGGCGGGCATTTGGAAAAAAGGGCTTCCCGGTCCTCCGGAGCAGAGGCAGGGTGCAGAAGAATCTGCTGAAACCAAACCTGTGCAAGGAAAAAAAGATGGGTGTGTATACCTATGAACGTGTGCTGGCCCGTATCCGTGAAATGATGGAGGGGGGGGAGCTCCAGCAGGGACAGCGCCTCCCACCGGAGCGGCACCTTGCGGAACGCTTCGGTGTTTCCCGCCATGCGGTGCGACAGGCCCTGCAGTCACTGGGAGAACGGGGACTGGTGATCCGCCGTCAGGGGTCGGGGACGCTTCTGATGGCTGACAGTGCGGAGATACTGGCACGCGAGATGGCGTGTTTGCTGACGGGAACGGGATCGCGTATGGACGCCCTTCTTGAGTTCCGTCTTTTGCTGGAACCCCAGATTGCGGCAGTGGCTGCAGGAAGGATTTCCCAGGAACAACTGGAAAGGGTGGAAGAGCTTATTCGCATGCAGGAAGAAGGAAGCGGTGATTTCAGGGAGCTGGATGCCCGGTTCCACGGGCTTCTGGCGGAGGCAACCGGCAATGTGATTATCCGTGAGGTCATGACTTCTTTGGCTGTGCTTTTTGATGAAGGGCGAAGCCCCGGCTGGCTGCATCCCGCAAGGGAAGCCCATTCCCTTGCGGGACATCGGGTCATTCTTGCTACATTAAAGAAAGGGGACCGGGAAGGAGCCAGGCAGGCTATGGAAGCGCATATTCAGACTATCCGGGAGAGTCTGGTCGGGAAGGAAGATCCGTATGAAAAACCATGAGGAGAACTGGTGATCCCGAGAGTTCATATTTTATTTGCAGAGGCTGGCTGAAATTTTTTTTGAACAGCGCAGTGCCACACAATATATCTTGTGAATTAAGATGATCGTAACTGTTTGTGGTGCGCTGTCAGCTGCTAAAAATAGTTTGCGGACAAGCTCTGCATCAGGGAGAGAGAAATGCTTGAGACCTTTGCGTTGTATCTGCTGCTGGGGGCCATTGCCGGTGTTCTTGCCGGGCTTCTGGGAATTGGGGGCGGGCTTGTAGTGGTACCCATGCTGGTTTTTGCTCTGCCTTCTCAGGGGGTGGAAATGTCCATCCTCATGCAGCTGGCACTGGGCACCTCCATGGCTGCTATTATTTTTACGGCCACATCCAGCCTGAAGGCCCACCATAAGCGGGGTGCCGTTCGCTGGGATGTCGTGTGGCGTATAAGCCCGGGCATTGTACTGGGTACTTTTCTGGGGGCACTTGTGGCTTCGCGTATGCCCACTATGGCCTTGAAGATTATTTTTATCGTTTTTCTTTATTACGTTGCTTTACAGATGTTTCTTAACAAAAAGCCCAAAGCCAGCCGCACCCTTCCCGGGATAACGGGTATGTTCGGTGCCGGATGCACCATCGGCGGCATGTCCAGCCTGGTTGGCATTGGTGGAGGGACCCTTTCCGTTCCTTTCATGACCTGGTGCAATCTACCCTTTCATACGGTGATCGGTACCTCCGCAGCCATAGGGCTGCCCATTGCCCTTGCAGGAACCGCTGGATATGTGGTGGGTGGTCTGGGCAATGAGCTGCTGCCTCCCCTATCTCTGGGGTTTGTTTATGGACCGGCGCTGATCGGTATTGTGGGAGCCAGTGTGCTGACGGCTCCTCTGGGGGTCAGGCTGGCCCATAGTCTGCCGGTGAATACCTTGAAAAGATTTTTTGCAGCGCTGCTGATTCTTGTGGCAACCCGTATGCTGGTGGGACTTTTGTAGGCCAGCTATCGAAGGCTATGGCTGCCATCCTGAAAACGCAGGGCTATCTGGCGGAAAGTTTCAGATTCTTTCATAAATGCCTGGAGGACGTGAGGGTCAAAATGATGGGGCAGGGTGCGGCCGTCCCCCTGACTTATTATGTGTACGGCCTTTTCATGGGAAAAGGCCTCCTTGTAGCTTCTTTTGGAAATAAGGGCATCGTAGATGTCGGCAATGGACATCAGGCGGCCGGAAATGGGTATATCGTCTCCCCGGAGGGCTCTGGGGTAACCGGAACCATCCCAGCGTTCATGATGGGTATGGGCGATTTCAGCGGCTACACTGAGAAAGGAATTCTGACCGGAAAGCCCTTTTTCAGCCTGACGGAGGGCATCATGCCCATAAATTGTATGGCGTTTCATTTCCTGGAACTCCTCTTTTGTAAGAGGTCCTTCCTTCAGAAGAATACGATCCGGAACGCCTACCTTGCCGATATCATGGAGGGGGGCAGATTTAAAAAGCTGGTCGATGTAGTGTGTGCTGTCCAGCTGGTGGCGGAAACGGGGATGGTGACGAAGATGGCGGGCAAGGGTCCGGACATAGTGCTGGGACCGGCGGATATGCTCTCCTGTTTCCATGTCCCGTGTTTCTGCCAGAGAAGCCATGCACTGGATGGTGACATCCTGGGTGCGTTCCAGTTCCATGGTACGTTCGCGTACACGGTCTTCCAGTGTGGCATTCTGCGTTGAGAGAGCTTCCTGGGCCAGCTTGAGGGCAAGATGGTTGCGGATACGCATGCGAACGATGGGCGGGTTAAAGGGTTTGGTGATGTAATCAACGGCCCCGAGGGCCAGTCCTTTGTGTTCATCCAGGGCTTCACTCATGGCGGTAATGAAGATGACGGGTATGTTGCGGGTTCTCGCATCCTGTTTCAGGCGTCGGCAGACCTCAAAACCGTCCATTCCGGGCATCATGATATCCAGCAGAATCAGGTCCGGAAGGCTGGTTTTCGCATGTTCCAGTGCTGTCGGTCCGTCAATGGCGACCATAACCTCGTATTCCGGCCCCAGCGTATCAAGAAGCAGGTCGATGTTGGTCTCTGTGTCATCTACTACCATAAGGGTGCAGTCTTCGGGTCTACGCATGGGTTTCATCCTCCAGCATCCGGATCAGTTTTTGTACTTGGATGAGTGCATCCTTAAGCTGATAGGTTCTGACCTGACGCAATATGCGGTTCACATCCGCTGCATAGGGAGATGGCCAGTTGTGTTTTTCCAGCTCTGCCATGATGGGGGCACAGCGCTTGGGTTTCAGGTTGGCAACTTCCGGTTGCAGTCGTCTGAGGCAATCCAGGAGTTCCTCACTGGTTCCGGTGAGAAGATGGATCTCTTTCGGCATAGGCTCCGTAAGACCCTTGAGTCCTTCAAGGGTGGCTGACATTGCCGCATCAAAGTCCAGCCATGTTTTTAGAAGCGTTTCTTTTTCCGTAGGTCTGCGAAGCAGCATATCGAGACTGCCTGCATGGGTAAAAACGGAATCCATTCCAAGATTACCGGAAACCCCCTTGAGGGTGTGTACGGTCATCTGCGCCTGCTGCAGATCCCCTTCTTCAAGGTTTCTTCGTATGCTGTCAGAAATATCGGCGTATTCTTCCCTGAATCTGGAAAGCAGTTCCATGTAAAGTTCGAGGTTGTCGCCAGCGCGGGTGATGCCCGATGCGGTATCAATGCCAGGGAGCAGAGTCAGATTTTCCTGTCTTTCCGGCGGACCGCTGGCAGGGAAGGAGGCTCGGGTGGTTTCCTGAAAATGACGGGGAAGCCAGCGGATGATGGTGGCAAAGAGCTGGGCAGGGTTAACGGGCTTGGGAACATGATCGTTCATGCCGGCCAGTATGGCCGCTTCACGGTCCCCTACCATGGCATTGGCAGTCATGGCAATAATGGGGAGTTTTTCCTGCCCGGCTGTGTTGCGAATCTGACGGGTTGCCTCGTATCCGTCGAGCTCAGGCATCTGGACATCCATGAGAACCATGTCAAAATGATATTCCAGCACTTTGTGCATGGCCTCCCGCCCGTTGACCGCCGTTGTGACTCTGGCACCGGCGCCGGTTAGCAATTCTCTTGCCAGCTGCCGGTTGAGTTCGTTGTCTTCTGCAAGCAGGATATGAACACCATCCAGCCGGGGCAGGGTATTTTCTATGGAAAAATCCTTTTGAGAATGGGTTTCCTGAGGGATGCAGAGGGCTTCCAGCGTGCTGTCCATGAGATCGGAAATGGTAAAGGGCTTGAACAGAACTCCGTCAAGGAGTTGTCTGTCTTTTTCCCGCAGATCTTTGCCGAAAGCTGTGACGAGAAGGAGTTTTGGTTTGGGGTCAAGGGTATTTTCCCGTATCCAACGGGCAAGATCAATACCGCTCATGCCGGGGAGTTTCCAGTCCAGAAAAAAGAGATCATAGCATGTCTTTTCTGTCTGCAGGTGCTGGAGGGCTTTTTCACCGTCGGCAAAGGATCGGGGCCGCATGGAAAGGGTTTCCGTATATTCTGACAGAACCTGGCGGCTGGCTGCGTTGTCCTCCACAATCATTACCCGCAGATCCCGAAGAACGGGCGCAAGGCTTGTTTCTCTTCCCGGCTGGCTGTGACATGGAGCCAGCCATACGTCAAAGGAAAAGGTGCTGCCTTTTCCAGCCTCGCTCGTTACGGAAATCTGACCGCCCATCATTTCCACAAGGCGTTTGGAGATACTCAAGCCCAGTCCGGAGCCCTCGTAACGGCGGGTCATGGAGGCATCCACCTGATTGAAAGGCCGGAACAGTTCAGCCTGCTGCTGCTCGGTCATTCCGATGCCTGTGTCCTGCACGGAAAAAAACAGCTGTATGCCCTCTGGTGTCTTTTCTCCGGGGTGGACAGAGAGGGTAATCTGGCCTTTTTCCGTAAATTTAACGGCGTTGCTGACAAGGTTGATGAGAATCTGACCGAGGCGCAGGGGATCACCTACGCATTGTGATGGTATTTCCGGATTTGTGATGAAAATAAGTTCAAGATTTTTTTCATGGGCCTTTAATGCTGTCTGGTTGGCAAGGCGGGTAAGAATTTCGTCCATACGGAAAGCAACAGCCTCCATTTCCATATGGCCGGCTTCAATTTTGGAAAAATCCAGGATGTCGTTGATAATGCGGAGCAGAGAGTCCGTGGCGGTTTGGATTTTTTCAAGATAATCCTTCTGCTTTGGAGAAAGGGCCGTCTTGAGGGTAAGGTAGGTCATGCCCATGATGGCGTTCATGGGTGTTCTGATTTCGTGACTCATGTTGGCAAGAAAACGGCTTTTCGCTTCCGTTGCCGCATCAGCCAGGTCTTTGGCACGGGCAAGTTCCTCGTTTTTAACTTCCAGCTCACGGGCAAAAAGGTTCAGAACTTCTGCATTTTTTTCTGCTTTTTCTTTAGCTGCTTTGAGTTTTTCGTTGGCCTGCTGAAGGGCGGCTGTGCGCTCCAGAACCCGGCTTTCCAACAGACGGTTGGCACTTTTCAGAGCCGCTTCCGCTTCTTTGCGTTCCGAGATGTCCTCCAGCATGCCCTCCACAAAAGGCAGCCCTGTTTCCGGGTTTTTTTCCACACGGGCCTGTATGGCCCCCCATATTTTCCTGCCGTCTTTTCTTCTCAATCGGGTTTCAAAGTTTTGAATGGTCCTGCCGGATTCAAGCTGCTGACGAATGGCAACCGGTATTTCTGGGTCCACAAAAAGCTCATTTTCAAAGTTATCCACAAGGTGCATCATTTCATCAATATGCCGATATCCGAAGATCCGGGCCATGGAGGGATTGATGTTGATGATACGTCCGGAGAATGTAATCTGAAAAATCCCTTCCAGGGCATTCTCAAAAATGGATCTGTATTTTTTTTCGGAAATAAGAAGGGCTGTTTCCGCCTGCTTCCGTTCCCGTATCTCTGCCTTGAGCTGATCCGTATGGGCAGCAATGCGGGTGGCCATGGTGTTGATTTCAGAAATAATGGCGTTGATATCTTCCTGGGGGACAGGGGGAATGGCGCTGTCAAAATTTCCTGCGGCAATGGCTTTGATATTGCGCAGCAGGGAGTCCAGGGGACCTTGCAGCAGGGAAGCCATGAGAAGCTGGATGACCAGGATAACCAGTGCTGTGGAAAGAAGGACAATGATGCAGACCATACGGATAAGGGTGCTCTGCATATCACGGATGCCTTCTCTGGAAAACCAGACTTCAACCGATCCGATGGAAAGGAGGGTGCCGTCATCCCGGATCTGTTCCATGGTGCGGGTCTTGCGGAAGGTGTGGGGGTTGTTGGGGTCAGGCATATGGGCAAAGACAACGGTATTCGGGCTGAAGATAACCCGCAGGCCTGCCATATGTTCGGTGTGCAGGTAGGCGGTGGCTATGCGTGTGGTGAGGTCGTTATCCAGCTGCCATGCCGGGCCGGACAGAACGTGGGCAATTTCCTGGCTGATGGCTTGGGCCTGTTCCTGCAGGGCTTTATTGGATTGATGGGTAAGGTAGATGTAGTAGATGGTTCCCAGAATGGAAAACAACAGACAAAGGGAAAGGGAAAGCCCTGAAATAAGGTCTCTGGAAAGGCTTCGTCTGGAAAATCCGGGAAGGGGCATGGGATAAGCTCGCGGAAGGAAGTGGATGGTTCATACCACGGAAATACGAATAAACCCTGTTTTTAAGAATGTATACCAATCTTTCCATACAGGCAAACAGGAATCGTATGATTTGGATGGGGCCGTTTCCTTATGATGTGGAAAAGGCAGGATGAGAATGCGGGCTGTGTCTGTCATCTCGTGTGAGGGCGGTTTCGCCACGCCAGTGGATTTGTGTGGGGCTTTGACAATATGTTTTTTTATAACAGTGGTTTATTTGCTATTTTCCGGAATGGTGTCTGTGGCGGATTCGCCACTTTTCCAGGCCGGATCTTTGAGAAAAAAAGGACTGCTATGAAGAAAACTCTTTTTTTATTTGAAAAAATCTTTGTTTATCAAGCCTTTATCTTTTTGAAGCTGGTGGGCTTCGGGCGTGGCATTGCCATTGCAATAGTCCTTTGGACAGACAAGCAAGCAGTCTGGTTTTTGGTGTCTCCTTTGGTGGTGTACACCGGCACACGCCTCCTGATGTGCCGGTGTACACATAAATAAAGGAGCCCTGTTGTCGGCAGATGCCGGGTGGTCCGGTTTTGATCGGCCAAAACTCATAATAAAAACGTATGTTTATGATCGCATACCTTCAGGGGAAAGACGGGGAGTTGAGCCATGAAAGAAGCGGTAATTGTGAGTGCCTGCCGGACACCGTTGGGGGCGTTTAACGGATCTCTTGCCAGCCTGGGAGCTGTGGAGCTTGGGGCCATTGCCATTCGTGAAGCTGTGAAGAGAGCAGGTATTGATGACAGGGAGGTGAATGAGGTCATTATGGGGCAGGTACTTCCCTGTGGCTGCGGGCAGAATCCAGCCAAACAGGCGGTTGTACGTGCCGGGATGCCTTGGGAGGTGGAAGCCCTTACCATCAACAAGGTGTGCGGTTCCGCCCTGAAGGCCGTCATGCTGGCAGCCCAGGCCATTGCTTTGGGGGATGCGGACGTGGTGGTTGCCGGTGGAATGGAGAGTATGAGCAATGCACCGTATTTTCTTCAGAAAGCCCGTTTCGGTCTGCGTATGGGGCATGGAGAAATTAAAGATGGCATGATCCATGATGGTCTGTGGGATCATGTGAATAATTTTCATATGGGCATGAGCAATGAGATCTGTTCGGATAAATGGGGTGTTACCCGTGAAGAACAGGACAGGTATGCCGCAGAGTCCTATCGCAGGGCCAATGAAGCGAAGAATTCGGGCCGTTTCAAGGATGAGATTGTACCTGTGGAAATCAAATCCCGTAAAGGCGTTAACGTTTTTGCCGACGATGAATCCGTGAAGGAAACTCCCTATGACATGCTGGCTGCCATGCCGGGAGCATTTAAAAAAGGTGGTGTGGGAACGGCGGGAAATGCGTCTATCATTGCAGATGGTGCCGCAGCCTTATGTGTGATGAGCCGGGAAAAGGCCGAAGCCCTGGGGTGTGAGATACTGGCTACCATCGGCGCCCAGGCTTCCTACGGAATAGAGATGCAGTATGTACTTATGGCACCCCTTTGGTCCATCCCCAAGTGCTGCGCTAAAGAGGGAATAGGGATGGAGGCCATTGATCTTTTTGAAATCAATGAAGCTTTCAGCGGCACGTCCTTTGCCATCAACCGGGAGTTGAATCTGGATCCTGCCAGGGTCAATGTGAATGGCGGCAGTGTGGCCATCGGTCACCCCATTGGTGCTTCCGGCGCGCGGGTTCTCACAACTCTGCTGTATGAAATGAAGCGTCGGGATGCCAGAACAGGCCTCGCGTCTCTTTGTCTGGGCGGTGGAGAGGCGGTTTCCATGATAGTAAAAAGATAAGCCTGATCGATTGGGTCGGAAGAAGGCCGGTACGCGTCACAGAAGATGTCTGGGAATAACCGGAGCCTGATAATTGTGAAAGGAGAGCTTGATAATGGAAATCAAAACCTTTGGTGTGATCGGTTCAGGACAGATGGGGGGGGGTATCGCACAGGTGGCAGCTGCCAGCGGGCTTACTGTCATTGTGATGGATATCAATGATGCTGCACTGGAAAGAGGAATTGGGCTCATTGACAAAAATCTTTCCAGAAATGTGGAAAAGGGGAAGATCAGTGCCGGGGATAAGGATGCCATTCTGGGCCGTATGAAGACCGTAACCAGCCTTGAAGGGCTTGAGCCCTGTGACTATGTGGTGGAGGCAGCAACGGAAAATGAAGGCCTGAAGTTTACAATCTTTGAAGATCTGGACCGCATCTGCAGGCCCGGTGCTATTTTGGGTACCAACACTTCTTCCATCCCCATCGGCCGTATTGCAGCGCGGACAAAACGCCCGGAAAAAGTTATTGGCATGCATTTCATGAACCCTGTGCCTGTAATGAAGCTTGTGGAAATTATCCGGGGAATCGCAACGGATACGGAAACCTTCCGAGTGACCTGGGATCTTTGTGTAAAATTTGGAAAAACACCTGCCGAAGCCAATGATTTCCCCGGATTCATTGCTAACCGTATCCTTATGCCCATGATCAATGAGGCTGTGTTTGCCCTGTATCACAGCGTTGGCAGTAAGGAAGACATTGATACGGTGATGAAGCTTGGCATGAATCATCCCATGGGGCCCCTTGAGCTTGCCGATCTTATCGGTCTGGATACCTGTCTTGCCATCATGGAAACTCTCTATGACGGTTTCTGTGATTCCAAATACAGGCCCTGCCCTCTTCTTCGTAAATACGTGGAAGCCGGATGGATGGGCCGGAAAACCGGAAAGGGTTTTTACGACTACCAGTAGCCATGGAGCTGGCACCGGCTGGTTCGGGTGGATATGCCGGTGCCAGACTTTGGATGAGGCATCGTCCCGTATGCGATGCGTGGAAAAGAATGATCACTGAACGGGGGCAGTCATGGCATTTGAAATCAGCAAAGAGCAGAAAATGATTCAGAAAATGGCTCGCGAATTTGGTCGTAAAGAGTTGGCGGAAGCGGCTATGGATCGGGATCATACCGGTGAATATCCTAAGGAAATTCTTCGTAAAATGGGGGAGCTGGGACTTCTTGGCATGCTGGTACCCGAAGAGTACGATGGAGAGGATATGGGAACCGTGGCCTATTCCCTGGCGTTAACGGAAATTGCTTATTATGACGCTTCCGTGGCCGTTATCATGAGTGTACATAATTCCATCGGATGTGGCAGTCTTGTGCGTTTCGGCAGCAATGAGCAGAAGGAAAAATATCTCAAACCCATGGCAAAAGGTGAGATTATCGCAAGCTTCGCCCTTTCCGAGCCCGAGGCGGGCAGCGATCCTGCGGGTATGACAGCTACGGCGGAAAAAGACGGAGATTCTTATGTGCTGAACGGAACCAAGCGCTGGATCACCGGCGGTGCGACATCAGGGGTTTTCATTATTCTGGCTAAAACCGATCCGTCGGCAGGGCATAAAGGAATTTCAGCTTTTCTCATTGAACCGGATACACCGGGTTTCATCGTAGGACGCAAGGAAGAGAAGATGGGCCTGAAGGGATCGGATACCACGGATCTGATTTTTGATAACTGCCGGGTTCCGGCAAGTACCTTGCTGGGTAAGGAAGGGGAAGGTTTTCTCGTTGCCATGAGCGGCCTGGACGATGGGCGTATCGGTATCGGATCCCAGAGCCTCGGTGTGGGCATGCGAGCCCTGGATCTGGCTGTGGATTATGCCAGACAGCGCCACCAGTTCGGTAAACCCATTGCGGCCAATCAGGGACTGCGCTGGATGATCGCAGATATGGCCACGGAAGTGGAGGCAGCGCGTCTTTTGGTCCTCAATGCGGCAGCCATGAAGGACAGGGGGGAGAAATGCTCCAAGGAAGCATCCATGGCAAAGATGTATGCCTCCGAAATGGCCAATCATGTGGCCGCCCAGAGTCTTCAGATTCATGGTGGTTACGGGTATACCAAAGAATTTGAGATCGAGCGTCTGTACAGGGACGCAAGGGTTTTTACCATTTATGAGGGAACCACGCAGGTACAGAAGATTGTTATCAGCGGTGAGGTCATAGGGGATAAGAAACGCAAGAAGAAGTAGGGGGCGAAGGCGGTGCATGCGCAGAGTCCTTTTTTCTGGCGCACTGAGTAAACAGCGTTTTGCTTCTTGGCCCATGTAAATATGGCGAGGTTTTGGTTTATTGTCTTGGGCGGAATAGAAGCCAGCTTTCTTTATGAAGGAGGAGAAAATGGCCAAACCCGGAAAAATGAATCTTCAGGAGGCCGTTGCGCAGATACCCGATGGTGCAATGCTGACTTTCAGCGGTTTTACCATCTGGCGGCGCCCCATGGCGGCTGTCTACGAACTCATCAGGCAGGGGAAAAAGAATCTTCACCTTGTGGAAGTGAACGGTGGAACCCATTCCGACCTGCTGATCGGAGCCGGTTGTGTCAAGATTTGGGAAAGCTGCTGGATCGGTCATGAGCTGTTTGGGAAAATAGGTGCGAACCTGGCCCGCCGTGCGGAAGCCGGCGAGGTGATTATTGAGGACTACAGTCATGTACAGATTCTGTATCGCATGGCTGCCGGGTCCATGGGACTGCCCTATCTGCCCACCTATGCCAGCATGGGAACGGATATGCTCAATCCGGCCTATGACCATCTCAGAATTGCAGGCTTACGGGACGGCAGCAATCCCAAAATTCCTAAGAAAAAGTACGAAATTGTGTCGGATCCCTTTTACGGAGGAGAACTGCTGCATATGCCTGCAGCGAATCCGGACTGGTGCATTGCCCATGTCCAGATGGTGGGTGAGGAAGGAACGGTACGGGTGGAAGGGCAGCTCTACTCCGATTCCGAAGCCATTAAGGCTTCAGACAATGTCATCATTATCGCGGAGCAGATTGTCAGTGAGGAGTATATCCGCAGAGAACCGTCCCGTAACCTTATTGCGGGTCATCAGGTTTCCTGCATTGTGGAGCAGTCCTGGGGAGCCCATCCCACAGGATGTTTCGGCTGTTATGAAACCGATGGCAGTTTTATTCAGAATTTTTTTAAAAAAACGCGGTCTCAGGAAGGTCTGGATGCCTGGGTCAAGGAATGGATCCATGATATTCCCAACTTTGAAGCCTACCTGGAAAAAATCGGTATCACGCGACTGGAACAGCTGCGGGCAAACCCGGCCTTTGGATATTCCACCACAATCAAAAGGGGGACACGCTGATGAATTGGGACACGACCCTTGCTAAAACAGGTGAATTCAAGCCCATCGATCTGCTGGCAGTGGCGGCGGCCCGTGAAGTGACGGATGGTGATGTGGTGTTTGCAGGTACGGGCCTTCCCATGCTGGCCATTGGTCTGGCCCAGCGGACAGCGGCACCTACGGCAGTCTGCATTTATGAGGCGGGCAGTGTGGACGGCAGGCCTGTTTCCCTTCCCACCTCCGTGGGAGATGCCCGGTGTATCTACCAGGCTTCCGTTGCTTCCGGGCTGTTTGATGTGTTCAACCAGCTCCAGAGGGGTGTTGTGGATCTGGCCTTTCTCGGTGGTGCGGAAGTGGACAAGTACGGAAACGTGAACACAACGGGTATGGGTAAGTACGGGATTGTTCCCGAAAAACGGCTCACCGGTTCCGGTGGGAATTCCGACATCAATGGCCTTGCTAAAAAAACCGTGTTCATCATGGTGCAGGAAAAAAGACGATTCAAGGAGCAGGTTGATTTTGTGACCTCTCCCGGATGGCGGATTCCTAAGTGGCCTTCGGGTGAAATGGTGCCCAAAAAGGAAGTGTACAACAGGGCTTTTCGGGGTGGACCTGAGGCTGTCATTTCCAACATGGGGGTGTTTCGGTTTGACGAGAACGGAGAAATGTATCTGGATACCTATCATCCCGGATGTACGCCGGAACAGATTCTGGAAAACTGCAGTTTTGATCTCAATATAAGCCGGGTTCGGGGTGAAACAAAGCCGCCGAGTCTTGGCGAGCTGGATATTCTGTATCATCAGATCGACCCGGAAGGTATTTTTCTTCCGTAATCGATGTGCCGGTGCATCCCCCGCACCGGTTTTCTCCCCCCATGCCGGGGATTTCTGAAAGGATCCCCGGCTTTCTCCCCGATTATCAGAATAAGGGGTCTAGAGGAGGTCGGAATGCATGAGGCTTTTTTTTCCACCCCCCGGTGCTGGCAGAGTTTCTGGGTACGGGATACGGCCCTGTTGTTTCGGCTGGCTTCTCCCCTTGGCCGTTTTTGTCGTTTGGGCGTGGTTGTGGTCTGGAGTTTTGGAAAAAATCCGCCATCCCTTCCCGATACCTTTGGCATGGTAAGAGATCCTGATGCCGTGGCAGCCATTCTTTGTCTCCCCGGTGATGCCAGGGTGCTGGGCTTCCTGCCCCTTGCACGGCCGGAAGAAGGAGAGGGCTTGTGTGGAGGTATGACGGCATGAGCGATATCCACCTTGCCTTTATTCCCGTTGGAAACGGCAGAAAAATACTGTGCATCCGCATCGAGGCGGAGGAACGTCTGAATACTCTGCGCATGGAGACCACGGCAGCCATTGGCCATGCGGTACGCCGGGGCGATGAGGATGCCAGTGTTGTTCTGATCTGGCTGGAGGGTGCCGGTGAGAAAGCTTTTTGTGCGGGCGGAGATGTCAGGACGTTATCCCGTATCTATAAAGAAGGAAATCGGGAGAGCGTTCTTGCTTTTTTTGCTACGGAATACCGTACGGATTACGGCGTTCATATGGCAAAAACCCCTGTTCTTTGTTTTGCCCATGGCATTGTGATGGGAGGCGGCATCGGTCTGCTTGCAGGAAGTCGTCACAAGGTGCTGACCAGCGGAGCAAGCCTTGCCATGCCGGAAATATCCATAGGCCTGTTCCCGGATGTGGGGGCTACCTGGTTTCTGAACCGTATGCCCAGAGGCTGCGGGCGTCTACTTGGGCTGGCTGCCTACCGAATGGATGCGGCAGATGCCTGTTTTGTTGGGTTGGGGGATCGGGTGGTCCGGGAGGAGGACAGGGATGGGATTTTTGAAACCCTGCAGGGCCTGCAATGGACGGGTAATCCCGAAAAGGATGCGGAATCCGTGGATGCGGTTCTCGCTCATTTTGCCCTGCCTCTGGAAACCGGCCTGCTTGCGGAAAAGCCGGATTGCCTCCGCAAACTGGCAGATGCTCCTGACCCTGCATCCTTCCGGGAAATACTGAAAGAGGCCGCAAAACGGGAAGCCCGTTTCATGCAGGCAGTTGAAAGCTACGATAAAGGAAGTCCCTTCAGTATACGGCTTACATGGGAACAGCTGGCAGCGGGCAGGCATCTTTCACTGAAGCAGGCATTCTGCCTGGAATTGATTCTTGCGGCCCGTTGTGTGGAACATCCGGATTTCCACGAGGGTGTTCGGACACTTCTGGTGGATAAGGATCAGAAGCCCCGCTGGAAAGATAAGGATACGGGCAGTGTGGATGTCCTTGAAATCCGGCGTTTTTTTACACCGCCCTGGTCTTCTCTGCATCCTTTGCGAGACCTGCGGGATCCCGCACTGGTATCCGGGTGGGCATGAATCCGTAAGAGAGGAAAAAAAATGGAATGGAAGAATCTTATCTACGAAAAAGATGCCGGTATCGTCCGCATTACCCTGAACAGACCCAAAGCGCTGAATGCATTGAATGCCGATCTGATTGCAGAGTTGGATGGCCTTCTGGATGCCCTGGAAAAGGACAGGGAAGTGCGGGTCGTTTTGCTGACGGGAGCCGGTGACAAGGCCTTTGTGGCCGGTGCGGATATTTCCGAACTGGCTCATATGGACAGTTTTTCTGCGAGGATTTTTGCGGAGGCAGGACAATCCATGATGGCAAAAATTGCCCGGCTTCCCATGCCTGTCATTGCCGTTGTGAATGGCTTTGCCCTTGGAGGCGGATGTGAACTGGCCCTGGCCTGTGATTTTATTTATGCCTCGGAAAAAGCGGTTTTCGGACTTCCCGAAGAAACACTGGGACTGATACCGGGGTTCGGCGGAACCCAGCGTCTGGCGAGAAAAATTGGTGCTGCCATGGCCATGGAGCTGATTTTTACGGCAAAACGCATTAAGGCGGAAGAGGCCATGGTCTTGGGCCTGGTCAATCGTGTGGTGCCTGCGGATCATTTGATGGAAGAGGCGCAGAAGACAGCCCTGTCCATTGCATCCATGGGACCTGCCGCCATCTCACTGGCCAAGGTGGTTGTGCATAAAGGTATTGAGGTGGATCTTGTTTCGGGTTGCTACATGGAAAGAGAGGCTTTTGGTCTCTGTTTTGCCAGCCCGGATGCGGGGGAAGGGACAGGAGCTTTTTTGGAAAAGCGAAAAGCGGTTTTCAGCAAAAGTCGTTGAGAAAACGTTTTTCAACGGTTTGCAGGAATCCTGCGCATGAAAGCCGGGAGCCTGCATTGTTGGTGCAGGGCCAGAGTCATCCCGAAGAAAGGAGCATTGCTTATGTCGAGCACGTTTTTTATTCCTGCTGTTAATTTAATGGGCGCTGGATGTCTGAGTGAGGCCGCTGATGCAATACAGGCCCATGGATTTAAAAAAGCCCTCATCGTGACTGACAAGGTGCTGAATCAGATTGGTGTCGTTAAACAAGTTGCCGCATTACTTGATGATCGAGCCGTTGATTGTGTGGTGTTTGATGGTACACAACCTAACCCGACGACTGACAACGTGGCACAAGGACTACAATTGCTTCAAGGCAGCCAGTGCGACTGTGTTATTTCCCTAGGCGGTGGCTCACCACATGACTGTGCTAAAGGCATTGCGTTGGTTGCTGTCAATGGTGGTCATATTAGTGATTATGAAGGTGTTGATCAGTCTGCTAAGCCGCAGTTGCCATTAATTGCAATTAACACTACCGCGGGGACAGCCTCAGAAATGACCCGTTTTTGTATTATCACCGATGAAGTTCGCCATATTAAAATGGCTATAGTTGATAAGCATACCACGCCGATTATGTCTGTGAACGATCCTGAATTGATGCTCGCAAAACCCGCGTTATTGACTGCCGCAACAGGGATAGACGCATTAACTCATGCTATTGAGGCGTATGTTTCGACGGCAGCCACACCGATTACCGATGCGGTTGCCTTGAAGGCGATAACCCTTATTCAGCAACACCTGCGCACTGCCGTTGCTGACGGACAAAACCTAGAGGCGCGTGAGCAAATGGCTTATGCACAGTTTATGGCTGGCATGGCGTTCAACAACGCATCCTTGGGCTATGTGCACGCCATGGCCCATCAACTTGGCGGGTTTTATGATCTGCCACATGGTGTGTGCAACGCAGTTCTGCTCCCTCATGTTCAACGTTATAACGCACAAGTTTGTGCGGGGCGTTTGCGTGATGTGGCAACGGCTATGGGCGTAGATACAGTCGCCATGAGTGATGAGGAAGGCTCGAAGGCAGCGATTCAAGCGATTCAATTGCTTTCTGCCGATGTCGGTATTCCAGCAGGGCTTTATGAGCTGGGCGTGAGAAAAGAAGATATGGATGTATTAACAAAAAATGCCCTCAATGACGCTTGTGGCTTTACCAATCCGAAACAAGCGACACACGAAGAAATTGCTCAAATTTTTATGGAAGCCATGTAAGGTCTCCACTTTTATAGAGGCCGATACACAAAACGACGCGAGTTACTCGGGCCCTTTTTTTATCGGGTTATTTAGGCCACGCTTATCGTTAATCGCTTCTGCCTTCTATTATTGATGGCGTTGCAAGTGAAGGGGGAAAATCATGCAGGATAAAGTCTTGTTCAATCGCTGGCTGGTTGTGGCTGGAGCCTGTCTGATGCAGGCCATTCTGGGTGCCGTATATACCTGGAGCCTTTTTAATTCAGCATTGGTAGAAAAGTTCGGATGGGACCGGGGGGATGTGGTGTTCACCTTTTCGGTGACCATGGTTTCTTTTACCATTGCCGTACTGGTGGCAGGCCGCGTGCAGGATAAGCTGAAGCCCAGAAATGTGGCCATCGTTGGTGGTATTGTTGCGGGTATAGGGGTTTTTCTTGCTGGAAAATCCGTTTCCATCATGGGTATGTATCTTACCTACGGTGTGATTACCGGCTTTGCCATGGGGGCGGTTTACGTTGTACCTGTGGCTACCTGTGCCAAGTGGTTCCCGGAGAAGAGGGGGCTTGTTACCGGTCTGAACCTTGCTTTTGTGGGGGTAGGCGGTATGGCATTGAAACCCATTATCGTATGGCTGATTGCCAACGTTGGCGTTTCGGAATCCTTTGCCTACCTTGGTCTTGCCTATGGTGTACTGATCATCATCGGTGCCTTTTTCATGGTTCAGCCTCCGGCTGGCTATGTGCCTCCTGGCTATACCCCGCCCAAAGAAGGTGTGGTACAGTCCGGTAAGGTAACCCAGTCTGCGAAACAGTATACCCCTTCGGAAATGATGCGCACGCCTCAGTTCTATTCTCTGACCCTGATTTATTTTTTCGGTGCGGCAGCGGGTCTGATGGTAATCAGCATTGCTGCCAATATTGGTATGGATCTGGTGGGTCTCACCCTTGCGGATGCAGGGAATGCGGTAGTCACCATTTCCCTCTTTAACGCCCTGGGACGTTTCGGCTGGGGTGCTATTTCCGACCGTATCGGCCGTATGCAGTCTTTGGCAGTGATGTCCTGTGGTTTTGTGGTGGTGATGCTTTTCATGTCCCTTGTTCCCATGAATTATGCCACCTATCTGATTTCCACCTGTATTGTCGGTTTCTGTTTTGGTGGTTATCTCTCCACCACTCCTTCCGTTGTAACGGACTGGTACGGCACGAAAAATGTTGGTAATAATTACGGTATCGTTTTTCTTTCCTATGGTGTTGCAGCCATGTTTGCTCCCAGATTTGCCGTTCAGCTGGGCTATACAGCAGCTTTTATGGTGGCCGCCGTACTCTGCGGTATTGGTGCCTTCCTTGCCTTCACCACCCGTCCCCCCAGACAGGAGGCCGTTGCAGGGAAAACCGTACGAGCATAATCCCCCCATGATTCAATGAGCCGATCCGAACAGTATGTAAGAGAAGCAGGTAAATGACCGCAGACAGGGCTGGTTCCCTTCTGCGGTCATTTCTTATGGCTTTTACCCATACCACGGCTCTGCTATGATGACATCATTACTGATGATTTTTTTGTGATGGTATCGGAACTTTTTATCTGGGAGAGGATTGGTATGAAGGCCCTGGGGATTCGTTTGAAAATGGTGGCAGGTATTTCCCTGCTTCTCTTGCTTGTGTGTTTCATGGGAATATTCGGTTATCAGCGTCTGGTGGATGTGGTGCACTATGCGGAGATCAAGGATGCGGGGGACGAAATTTTTACGCATATTCAGGATGCAAGGCGACATGAGAAGGATTATCTGCTGTTTAACGACGAAGCCCATTATCATCTGCTGCAGGAAACCTTTGACCAGATAGAGAGCAGGGCTCTGGCCGTTCGCCAGCTGGTGGGCGGCAGTGGTGTACTGGGCGGCGGTATCGCCGGTGTGCTGGAGAGCATTGGCGCATACAGGGTGGCGGCGGACGAGATGCGTGCAGGTAAGGAGGCCAATCGTGAGATAACGGAGCGACTCGGTGCCATTTCCGATGAGATTGAGATGGTGGCGGAATCCATGGCTTCGGGAGCCGCCGGAGAAATTGCGCTGGAAGTGGGAAGGACTGGCGGGCAGGAAACGGAAAATGATGCGGTAGAGGGTGTCAGGAATACGGTAGCCATCGCCCATGGTCTTTTGCAGTATTTTCATGAAACCGGTATGAGCCGGGAAAGGGCTTTTGCCGCCCTGCGAAGTCTTCGATTTGGCGATGGGCTGTATTTTTATGTGCTGGATCAAAGAGGGCGTTTTGCCGTGCATGGTACAGTTCCTGAACTGGAAGGACGGCATGCGGATATGTTTGTGGATCCTGTAACCGGCAATTCCTTTCTTGTGGAGTTGCTGGAGCATATCCGTGGGGAAGAGGAGGGTTTTGTGCGTTATTCATGGCCTGCTCCGGGAGACAAGGGGGGGATGGAGCGTAAAATAGCCTATGCCCGGTATTTTGAGCCATGGAAGGTGAGTGTGGGCAGCATTATTCTTGTGGATCAGGTGGAGGAAAGAACGGAGATTTTCCGAAATGTTGTGGCAGAGGGTATTGAGCGATATGCCAGGGCACGGGATATGGAAACCCTTACCCTGAAAGGGCGTATTGCTGCTCTTTATTACTATTTTACCAACAGTTCCGATGTGGATGATGTGGAGTGGTATCTGTTGCAGGCCCGTAATATTCCCGGTGCTGGCGAAGAAATGGCCCTGCTGGTGGATCAGTATCTTGCGGGTTTCGAGCAGTGGCAGGTTCTTCGGGAGAGGGACAGGGAACTGCAGGAGGAAATTCGTGTGGTGGCACGTTCCGGAAGAGATTCCGTACAGGCTGTGGCCGACAGGGTTCATGGCTTTTTTGATAATGCGGCTGCCGCGGGCAGAAACGGTCTTCTGGTGGCCATGTTTTCAGGCTTGATTGCCGGAGGGCTGATAGCGGCTTTTCTTCTGCGGTCGGTGACCAGGCCCATTCAGGCAACGCGGGATATGCTGCAGGATATTGCGGAGGGAGAGGGTGATCTGACCCGGCGTCTGGAAGTTGGGACCCGTGACGTGCTGGGAGAAATGGCTGCATGGTTCAATCGCTTTGCAGAACGTATTCGTTCCATGGTGGCGGATGTTGCCGGACATGCGGCCAGCCTTGGGGACTCGGCGGCGGATCTTTCCGGTCATGCCGATGCCATGGGCAGGGAAATGGAGCGCAGCCGGAGTCTGTCTGTGCGTATCGAAGAAGCGGTCGAGGAAGCCAGTGAGGATATGCAGACCGTGGCGGCAGCCATGGAGCAGGCGTCTACCAATCTGGAAATGGTAGCCGCATCCAGTGAGGAAATGACAGCTACCATTTCAGAAATTGCCATCAATGCGTCAAAGGCAAGGGAAATATCCGAAGTGGCTGTAGGGCGTGGGACTACGGCTGTGGAGCGGATGACAGGTCTGGGGCTGGCAGCCCGCAGTATTGATGCGGTGACCGAGGCCATTGAAGATATTTCTGCCCAGATCAATCTTCTGGCCTTAAATGCCACCATAGAAGCTGCCAGAGCAGGGGATGCTGGAAAGGGCTTTGCCGTTGTGGCGGGAGAAATCAAGGAGCTGGCCCGTCAGACAGGTGATTCCACCCGGGAAATCAAGGCCCGCATTGAAGAGATTCAGACCGGTACCCGGAGTGTGGAAGAAGAGATCCGTGCTGTGGGAGAGGTACTCAATGAGGTGGAACGTATTGTCAGTACCATTGCCTCTGCCGTGGAAGAACAGTCCGTTTCCATGAGGGAAATGGCATCCAATATTTCTCAGGCTGCTCAGGGAATCGGTGGGGTGAATGAACGGGTGGCGGCATCGTCTCAGCGCACCGATCATATTGCAAGGGATATGCGAACCATGGGTGAGGCGGTTCAGTCCATGGATACTACCAGTACTCAGGTCCGTGCCCAGGCAGCTGCCCTTTCCGGGCTGGCCGGAGATCTGAGAACCATGGTAGGGCGTTTCCGTACCTGATCCGGGAGAGGGGGCTTTTCCCGGTTTCTGTGGAAAGGTGCCTGGATTCTGTATGAGAAGATCTTGCGGAAAATATTTTTTTTTGACTATGGTTCTTTTGGGTTTTGTGCAGGATAATTGATCAGGTTGAATGACACGGTCTGATTTTCTTACCTTTTTCCGGTCCCTGTCTGGGGGCCGGAAAGGGGAATCGTCCAGGCGGTAAAAACATTGTTTACAAGTACAGACAGGTCTTCTTTTTGTTAGGTTTTCGTTCTGAATTTCAGGCTTATCAGCCGGGGGGGATCAATGATCAGGCAAAACCAGAGGGAAGAAAGAAGAGGTCGGGGGGACTTTTCAGGAAAAGAGGGAAGAAAAAATCTTGAAGCGGAGCTGGACCGACTGAATGCGCTGGTCACCCTGCTCCGCCGGTGTAACCATGCCCTGCTGCATGCCAGTGATGAAAAGTATCTGCTGCGTGAAGTTTGCATGGCATTGGTTGCCATGGGACGCTACCGGCTCTGCTGGGTCGGTTATGCGGAAAAGGATGAAGAAAAGAGGGTCCGAACGGTTGCTTTCTGGGGGGATGAGGACTCCTATCTGGACAAGGTCTGTGTTTCATGGGGGGAAAGTGGCCCCGGTTCCGATGCGCCTACGGGCATTGCGATCCGGACAGGCAGCCCCTGCAGGCTGCAGCATCTCGACCGGCAGATGGCCGGTGATGCAGGATCGTGGCAGGCTTCTGTTCAGGGTCGGGATTTTGGATCGGTGCTGAGTCTTCCTCTTATTCTTGCCGGTGCCGGGAGGCCCATGGGAGCTCTGACCTTGTATTCCAGGGATCCCGAAGGCTTTTCCGATGCGGAAGTACGGCTTCTGGAGGAACTTGCCGAGGATATTGCAAGCGGTATTGAACATCTGCATCGCAGGCTGGAACGGTACAGGGTGGAAGAAGCACTCCGGCTGGCGGAAGCCCGCTATGATGGTGTTTTGGAAAATACGGGGACAGGCACCATTCTTATTGAAAATGATGAAAGGATCCGTTTTTGTAACGCTACTTTTGCGAGAATGACCGGCTATACCCGGGAGGAAATTGTCGGGAGAAAAAAGTGGAAAGATTTTGTTGTGAGAGAAGACGTCCGGCGTATGGAGAACTACCATGTCTGGAGACGGGCGGAACCTGGAAGGGCCCCGTCCGTTTATGAATGTCAGTTTTTGGACCGTAACGGAGACGTGCGGGATGTACTGATGAAAGTCGGGATGGTGGAAGGAACGCTGATGAGCGTGGCTTCTTTTATGGATATTACGGAAGCCAAAAGAGCAAGGCATCTTCTGCACGAGCGGGAAATGCAACTGGCGGCGGTTGTCAACCATCTGCCCGGTCCGGTTTTTGTGCGGGATGCAAAGGCAAGAGTTGTTTTTGCCAACCTGCGTCTCATTAATCAGACAGGCTATAATCCCGAGGGTGAATACTGTTACGCAATTTTCTATGGCAGAAAAACGCCCTGTCCGGATTGTCCCGTGGACCGTGTTTTTGCAGGTGAAACCGTGCGAAGGGAGGTTTTTTTTCCGGACGATGGGCGGTGGTATGAGGTGATTTATGCTCCCATATCCGGATTCGACGGTACGGTTGGTCGGGTGCAGGTGGTTTTTATGGATATTACGGAACGTAAAGCAGCAGAATCTGCGCTGATGGTTCGTGAAGAAAGCCTCAGGGAGGAGAACCGGCGTTTACGTTCAGCTATTCAGGAGCGCTGGCGTTTTGGAGGACTTGTTGGGAAAAGCCAGGTGATGCAGGAAGTATATGAAAGAATACTGAAGGCAGCAGCGGGTACCAGCAGTGTGATTATCTATGGTGAATCAGGAACGGGCAAGGAGCTGACGGCCCGGGCCATTCATGATATGAGTGAGCGGGTACGGGGGCCTTTTGTGCCGGTGAACTGTGGTGCCATCAGTGAAAATCTGGCTGAAAGTGCATTTTTTGGACACAGAAAAGGTGCTTTTACGGGTGCGGACCGGGATCGTCACGGGTATCTTGCCGCAGCGGATGGCGGTACCCTGTTTCTGGATGAGATTGGTGAAATCCCTCTGTCCATGCAGGTAAAGTTGCTCAGAGCTCTGGATGGCGGTGGTTTTACGCCTGTGGGAGGAACGGAGGTACTTCGTCCTGATATTCGGGTAATTGCGGCAACAAACCGGAACCTTTATGATCTTTTGCGTGAAAACAGAATGAGGGATGATTTTTTTTACAGAATTCATATTGTTCCCATACGGTTGCCCGCCCTGAGGGACCGCAAGGAAGACCTGCCCCTTCTGATGGATCATTTTTTTACCAAGTATGGTGCCGGTAGGGTACTCCCGCCCATAACGGGAAAGTTGCTGGAAGCGTTTACCAGTCATCGCTGGCCGGGGAATGTACGGGAATTGCAGAATGCGGTTCAGCGCTATCTCTCTTTGGAAAAGCTTGATTTTTTAGGTGAAAGGGACTCCTTTACAGGGGCTGCCGATGAACTGGCCGAAGAGGAGGCGCTGGTTCCACGGGTGGATGCCTATGAAAAAAAACTGATTGTGGACGCTTTGCACCGTCACCAGTGGCATAGGGAGAATGCGGCGGAGAGTCTTGGCATTCATCGCAAGACTCTGTTTACGAAAATGAAAAAATTCGGGCTTCTGAATGAGCATTCCTCCCATGGTGCCGCCCGTTTCTGAAAAGGGGTGTGCTTCCGCTGAGGCTGCATACAAGATCGGAGCTGCGGTGGGCTGATTGTCGTCTGATCAGACTGACGGGCTGGGGATGTACGGAGGCATCATCGGGTGGCTGCCTTTGGCAGGGCTCTGGCAGCCACCCTTTGCTGTTTACTGGGAAATGCCGGATAAAGCCCGCTCAATGAGGGCTATCTGCTCAGAATTATTGGCTGGCTGAGAGTCGTTGTCTGCTGGTTTCACCGGTCCTTTTCTTTTTTCTTCAGCCTGTTTCTGTTCCGGTATATGGGATGCACACATGGATTGAACCTCCTCTTGTTGCGACAATGGAAACACTATATGCTACCCTTTCCCCTGCGGTTGAGCAGGATGCGGCCTGTCCTTTGAACCATGACTCTGACTGGGTACCCTGGCTCACCCATGCTTACCTTTGTTCAGGAGAAGATCAGGCCAGCCATATCCTCTACCATGGCAAAAAACATGATTCAATTCCAAATACGTATGCGTATCCATGGGTGTCCAGTTTGCCGGGTAGGGTGGATCAATATGGAGAAACACTATTCAAACAGGGGATTACCGGATGACGTCTGCTGTTCTTATTCTGGCAAGCTCAGGTGCTGCCAGTTTAAAAAACAGGGAGGTTTTCTCTGCATGTTCATCCGACACTCGATAAGGGCAGGTACCCTTTGTCAGGGCCTTGATTCCCATGGACAATGGCTGTTTGCCACTTGCCCCATATCGTAGCGTAAGAAGGGTATTGTATCCCAGAAACAGCCCCGCCAGTTTGTTTTTTTTTGTGAGGATGCTTGAAACAATAAGGCTTCCGGTGATATTTGTCTTGACATCTGCCGCTGCAGCTATAGTACGCATTGCTTCAATGATGTTTTGTTTGACCATCACCCGTATGTATCAAACCTTTCTTGAGGTGGTTATGCGCATTCTGAGATCAACGGTTCTGACCCTTTTACTGCTTGTACTTCTCATATCAGAATCATGGGCTGGGCAGTATCCCGTAACTCCTGTGACCAACAACGGTGAAAAATGGCGTATAGGCTATCTGGAAGGTGGAATGTATCCCGACTATCAGATCATTTTTTTCAGGACAGTGAAAGGACTGATGGAGCTGGGCTGGATTGGCCCCATGGACCTGCCGGAAACGTACAACCCCAATCACAGACAGGCATGGCAGTGGCTGGCTGAAAATGTTCGTTCGGATTACCTGGAGTTTGTCGGTGATGCATTTTATACATCCGAATTTAAGGCTGATCAGCGTGTCCGGACAAAACAGGAACTGATTGACCGGCTTAGTAAGCAGAACGATCTGGATCTGATTCTGGCCATGGGAACCTGGGCAGGACAGGATCTGGCCAATGATGAGCATTCCACTCCCACGGTGGTGGCCTCCACCAGTGATCCTTTGGGATCGGGAATCATCAAAAGCGCGGAAGATTCCGGATTCAGACATCTGCACGCCAAGATTGAACCTGACCGATATATACGTCAGTTACGTCTCTTTCATGATATTACCCATTTCAGGACCATGGGTATAGTGTTTGAAGACACTCTGGAAGGCCGGACCTTTGCTGCTGTAGCTGACGCCGAACAAGTGGCCAGGGAGCGAGGATTTGAACTGAAAACCTGCCATGCCCGAAACAGTGACATCACTCTGGGGCAGGCCGCCCGGGAAGCGCTTGCATGCTATGAAAATCTGGCACCTCAGGTGGAGGCCATGTATATCACTGTTCATCGGGGGGAAAGTCTGGAAAATTTGCCCAATCTTCTGAACCCATTGCTTAAAAATGGAGTGGCCACTTTTGCCATGCCGGGATCGGAGTTTGTGAAGAACGGTGTCCTTCTGAGTATAGCCCATGCTGACTTTGCCTACGTAGGCAGGTTCCACGCCGAGACCATGGCCAGAATATTCAATGGAGCCAATCCCTCAAGCTTGGAACAAAGGTGGGCCGCGCCATCAAAAATCGCTATAAATTTAAAAACAGCTGAGACCATAGGATTCGATCCTCCCTTTGATGTGCTGGCTGCAGCCGATGAAATCTATGACCATAAAACCGGGGTAAGTCAGCGATGATGCTTGTAATTTATAGACCTCCAGGATTTACACTGTGCCATTAGGTTCTGGCAATGGGTCTTCTAAGTCTGTCAGATCGGGACAATTCTTCTTTCCAGCGTAAGTTTCGCTATTCTTTCCCTGACAGACCCGGTCATGCGGCTCAGGCGATCCAGGGCACGGTCTGCGCCGGTTTTTCCGGTTTGCAATACCCATAAGGGATAATCCAGCATCCATTGGTGCTCGGAGTCGAGCCCCTGTGCAGCTGTTTCCACAACATGCATGCAAAGATCTTTAACTTTTATTCCATTGTATTCGCCGTCCAGTGCGTTTTGAACAGCTTCATTCCGTAAACCCAGAAGATCCGTCCAGCGATATTGCTTCATCAGCATGGCCGTTTGGCTAAGATTTCTTAAAAGCCCGTACTGCATGGCACATGGTGAGATAACAAGAGAGCTTGCAATAGTGGATTTGTCCAGTCCGGCCAGATCCCTGTCCGGATAGTTGGCCCCGGCAGCCCTACCTTCCAGATAGCAGAAGCGAATAAAGGGAGCTAAAAATTCTTCCAGCTTATCCGGGTAGTTGTCCATGATATCCATGAATTTACCCAGATCAGGTCCCTTGTCATTCAGGCCGTAGCGTATCCTGCAGTCTGTGTATTGGGTGAACTGATGATCAACCAGATGACGGATGCCCGGAGTAATTCTTTTTTCGGTTTTGTGGAAAAAAGATTTGGCCTGACATGGCCCGGACTTGAGAAAATCAAGCAAGGGTGGATCACAGGGGATGAGATACATATCCGCAGGGTTTTTGAGGCTGTCAGCTTCGGAGACAAACCACATACTGGTTCCGGCACCAAACATCCATTTCAGGTAGTCTGCCAGATTCCGAAAGGGTTTGGCAGGAGCCATGTGCAGTTTCCTGTCCCCCATCATTCTGGAACAATTCATTTGCCTTGACCAGAGGGTGAGTCTGTTTTCCTTGAAGCCTGTAATCCTGCCCGCTTCAAAGGGGCTGTTGGCATAGAGGGCTATAAAGGCCGGTGCAAGACCCAGAAGACAATTGAGTCCCGTTACGGCATCTCCAAGGTCTGTTTCCGTACTTGGGCTGTTTTGCGCTTTGGCATCGAAACCGGCCATGTGGTTCCATTTTCGATACTCCGTCTGATAGTTATAAATGGAGCGTGGTGCGCGTACAGAGGTATAAAATGCCGGGCTTATTCTGACATCAGGATGCTCGCTGAAGTTTATGACCATGGCGTTTTCCCGATCCAGGGCAGCGGAAATATCCTTCAGTTCCCGACGGATCAGTCTGTGCAGCTGGCTCAAGCTGTCTTTTTCCTGCCTGACAGGTCCAAGGGAACTCTCAAGGTTGTTGAAACCATTGTCAATGGAGTGCAGACCCTGCGCACACTTCAGCCCATAATCCCTGCCATGATATGCAAGAAGTTCTCCCTTTTCTCCCCGCAACGCTCTGATCTGCTGCAGATTGCGAAAAAATGGACCAACAGGATGGGTCTCTCCGGTCCGGACAAGGGCTGTGGGCATTTCAAGTTCAACACCAATGGAAGGAAAAACGGGGTGTTTTTTCAGGGTGGTCATGTTTTTGCCTGCAGGCCTTCTCTGGCGAAAAAAAGAAAAAGAATAGAAAGAAGCATATAGCCAAGCCCAAGAACGACCAGTCCCTGAGAAATGGAGACCCCGGACATGAGTGCGCCCAGTGTGAGAGGGCCAAGCATCTGTCCCAGTTTGTCCGCTGCCCGCTGAATGGACATGGCTTTGCCTACGCCAAAGTTTTCCGTTGACCGGAGCTTCAGGGCAAAGGCTGTCTGGGCAGAACTGCCGATGCTGCTGGCCAGACCAAGGAGAAAGATGGCTATTACGATCATCAGAAAACCCTGATGTATGTACAGAAGGCTGAGTCCTAAGCCTCCAAGGAGTCCTCCTGCCACAATGAAAGGTTTTTTGTTTTCTCTGCGGTCTACTATTTTACTTAGCTGGGGGGCCAGATACACAACAGACAGCCCATAGATCATAAGAACCCTGCCGATATCTGACTGACTCATGCCCAGCCCGTTCAGGTAAAGTGGTGTGGCAAAAAAAAGAAGCCCGACCTGACAGATGGAAAAGGGGATGATGCAGAAAAAAGTCAGGGCAACGACATTCCGGTCCCTCATAAAAACCAGCAGGGAGCTTGCCTTTACGGCAAGCTCCGGAGGAGCCGGAGCCGTCTGTCCTTTGAAACGCTGCATGAAAACCATGAAAAATACAAGGGATGCCAGAGCGAGGAGCATACCCACCAGAAAAACCGGAGGATAGCCTGTGCGTTCGGCCAGTATGGCTCCCAGAGCAGTCCCGCAGATATGGCCGGAAAAAATTCCGGCCACAAAATGGGAGCTGCCTCTGGCCCTTGTGGTGGGGCTGCAATGGGTAAAAAGAAAGTTCTGCAGGGCCATCCATGAAAGCCCGTAGCCCAGTCCGCATACTCCCCTTGCCAGAATGAAAGCAAGGCCGTTATCGGCCATGGCGCTGAAAAATAATCCTGCGGTTGTCATCAGTATTCCGCAGACAAAAGGTGTACGCCAGTCCCGTTTGTCTGCCATGGCGCCCGCAACCAGCGATGCCCCCAGAGCACAGAGCATTTCCAGGGAAACAGGCAGTCCCAGGATTATATTTTTGGGTAATCCCGGAATGGGCGTGTACAGTTCGCGCATCTGCAGCGGTACGAAAGACACGGGCATGGCAAATGCCAGTAAAAAAAGAAAAGCAGCAAATCGTGCCAGCATCAGATTGTCCAGTACATCCTGATCTGTATGGGGTTTGTCGGGGTTTCTTTTTTTTCTGCGGATGTGGGATATCATGAAGTAAATTTGCTCCACAATGAGCAGGGATGCAATCAGGGCAATGGTCAGGGAGTCCAGAAGCAGCTTTCTGATAAGATTTTTCATGGAAGATTTGTCCAGGACCGCCCGGATTTCTCCCAGTACAGAGTTATCGGTATTTTTGATGAGGGGCACGGCGACCCACAGGTCATCCTGTGATTTGCCGTCTTTTTGTGCGGACATATCCTGCCGGTCATTTTTTGAAGCATAGGCCTGAATATTTCCGGCCTTGTCCAGAATGGTAAGGGAGGCAATTTCAGGGTTGGTTTCAATTACTTCCATCAGGTAGACATCCATGCGGCTGATTCGTTCCAGAGCAATCCCGGATGCAAGGATACGTTCCGTGGTAGATTTCAGGAGCTGAAGCTGGGCCTGAATCTTTTCTTTATTCAACTGGACGTGGTCTCTGTGGAATTGATATACGCTGATGCCTGCGAAAGCAGCCTGGGTCAGAATAATTATTGTCAGAACCCTGAAGAATATGATTTGGTGCAGGTCATGTCCGTTAAGTTCCGGAATCCTTGAAAGGAGGGTGAAGAGAGCTCCTCCTGCCAGAATGGCAATCACTGCGCCCAGTATCAGCCTTTTTCCCCAGAAATCCCGTATCTCGGCTTTTATCTCATGTTTGTGGAATGAGAAGACCAGGCTGCCAGCCATGGTACCGGCAGTTGTCCCTGTCCCCGTCCATGTTTCTGCAGGCCCGGCGAGAGGTAACATGATCCGATACGCATCGCTGGTTTCGAGAAGCTGCATGGATGGATCGGGAGAATCAATTCTTTTGCCCTGTATTTGTGCTGAGTAAGGGTACTTTTCGGGCAGAGGCCTCATGCTGTAGACAGGGATATGGCGTGCATCATAGATTTCGATGTTGGAAAGGGTCTGGTACATGGCCGCATAGCCAGCCATTTCCTTTTCAATGCCGATAAGATTGTCCAGGGATTTCCCAAAACGCAGGGCGGCTTCTATTTTTCTTTTGAAATCCTTCTGTGGCACTGCGTATCCGGCAAGTTCCGAGGAAACAAAGATTTTTTCAAAGGAGTTGGAGACCAGAATCACCATGAATGACAGGGATAAAAAAAGAATAATAATGGACAAGATGATGATACTCTGATTTCTTCTCACAGGGTTGTTCCATCATAAAAGTATGTTTTTTCCGTATTCTTAAGAAGAGGTAAAAGTACTTCCCAGATTCCGCTGCCCGCACTTCTGGCTGCCTGATATAAATTGATGTCAGGGCCTGCCAGGAAGACTTCGCTGCCTGCCACAGTTTCCGATATACCGCTGACATCCAGCATGCTCTGGGCCAGAGCAGGTTTGCCTATGAGGGAGCATTTTTTGCCATGCACCACAGGGAATAATTTCCCGGGCAGCATGCTGTGCAGGCCCTGATCAAAACCGCACTGAATGATTGCAATTCGTCCGTCCTGTTTCATCTGATGGGAGCCGTGGTAGCCGATGCAGGCATTTTGAGCGACATCCCTGATCTGAATGATTCTGGTCGAGATCTGGGCTATGGGAGAGGGTTCTCTTTCCCATCCGTGAACTCTTTCTGCATATCCGTAGAAGAGGGTGCCAATCCGCAGAGCATTCAGTCTGCCACTGCACACCATGTCCGGAAAACCAAGAAGTCCTGTGGAACTGCCCAGATGAACCATGTCCGGCATCAGGTTTGATTGTTCCAGTCTGTCAAGAAGGCGGTTAAAAGTCTGGCACTGTTTTTCTGTAAATTCCTTGCTTTTGGTGTCGCTTTGAAAGGAGCAGGCCAGGTGGCTGTAAATTCCATCCACCTGGATATGAGGGATCGGGTCCAGCATGTCCATAACTTCCTCAACCTGATCAGGATGAAAGCCAAATCGGCCCAGGCCGGTATCCACCTTGATATGAACCCGAAATTTTTGGGCAGCGTCCGCTTTATAGGCTGCCAGTCTCAGGGCAAAATCAGGGTCAGCCACTGTCAGGGTGAGGTTGTATTGAAGGGCAAGGCTCAGGTCGGGGTAAAGAGGGTCGTTCAGTGCTAATACCGGACAGTTGATTCCGGATTTTCTGAGGCGTATTCCCTCGTCCAGTTCTGAAACCACGAGGCCGTCAAGGCCTGCTTCGACCATGGTCATGGCTATCTGCAACAGGCCGTGACCATAGGCGTTGCATTTCGCAACGCCCATGATTCTGATGTGTTCAGGCACATGGCTTCGGACCAGAGCAATGTTTTTTTTCAGAATTTCCAGATTTATACGGGCAGCCAAATGCATCATAGATTTCAGACTTAGGGTTACCCCAGAACATTGAAGGGGGAGATTGGAAAAGTTACTGAAGAATGACCCAAAAACTAAATAATGCTTGCAGCTGAATGTAGATAGAAAACGTTGAAATCAGTATCAGATTTAAACGGATTCATACAAGAAATAAATGGAAGCGCTGAAAGCGCAATTCTGAAGCTAAGGCCATAACTTCTGAGGAGAAAGGGCGTCGGCTCTGATCACATCGTCCATAGTATATAAAAAATTCTGATTATCCCACGGGTCCAGACATTGCTTTGAACGGGTTAACAACTCAGAATTTTCCTTTGCTAACCGGCATGGCTGAAAGAAGGTGCAATCAGGATGTTTTTTTGCATTTGTTTAAGGGAACTGATCGTCTGTTTTGCTGAGCGGCTTTACGGAAATTTACTTGACGCCGTGGTTGATTATGGTCACATGGGGTATGAAAAAACAGGATTGATTTCGGAATTGACGCCATGGAGGAAAAGGGTGACAGACGTAATGGAAAATCATGATATCATCCTGAAACGGCTTGCAGAAGCAGGAGGGGAACTTGGGGACCATTTTGTCACCCCTCCCTGTTTCATCACTTCAGGAGGAATTTTTACGCAATACCAGGAGGGGTGTTTCCTGGCCTGCCGTTTCAGCCATGACAAAAGCCTGATCAATCCGGGAGGTTCTCTGCAAGGGGGCTTCCTCATGGCAGCCTTTGACAATGTGTTTGGTCCTTTTTCCATCCTGGAATCGGGAAGAGCGGCCGTTACCCTTGATTTGAACGGTACCTTCCTGCGCCCGCTGATGGAAAGCGATCGTTTTTATTCTGTACGGGCAATGATGATCGAAAGGTCCGCCAGGTTTCTTGTGATGGAAGGCGAAGCCAGAGATGCCTGCGGGCGGCTGGCGGCGAGGGCGTATTCGCGGATGTTTTTTCTATAGGGGGGCAGTCTTGTTACGATGGATCCATGTGCTGGTGCTGTTGTCTTTCTTTTTCGGGTGCACGGCAAGACAGTATCCCACTCCGGAAGGACTCCCCGAAGGACTCCCTGCTGCCTATGAAGTTGAAGTTCTCGATGAAGGAGCGTCTGTTCAGGGATGGTGGGAGCTTTTCGGAGACCGGGAACTGGTTTTTCTTGTGGAAGAAGCCCTGCGTCGCAATTACGATATTCGTGAGGCTTTTGCACGGCTCGAGGCCGCTGCCGCTGATTTTGGTTCGGTGCGGGCCGGTGAGTTGCCGGATTTGACCATGACTGGCGAGGTGGGCCAGCAGCGAACCCGTAACAGTGAAACAGGTCAGACCCGCAGCAGCGAACGGTACAACACCTTTCTTGCGGCAAGTTATGAAGTGGACCTTTGGGGTCGTGTGGCTGCAGCTTCTGCCGCTGAGGGGGAACGTTTCCGTGCCAGCCGGGAAGACCTGGAAAGTGCGGCCATGACGGTGGCGGCAACGGTGGCAGAGGTCTGGGTGGCAAGGAAGCAGACCCTTGCCCACATTGACCTTGTGAGAGTTCAGCTTGAGGAAGAAAAGGCCCTTCTGTCCATCGAAGAGGCCCGCTTTGTCAGTGGAATGTCATCGGCCCTCGATGTGCTGCGTCAGAAAGAAACGGTACTTGCCACAACAGCCCGTCTGCCTGATCTGAAAGCAGAACTACGTCTTCAGCAGCATCGCCTTGCTTTGCTCACGGGAAGGGCGGCATCGGGTTTTCGGGTTGGTGAAGATGTGTCGGGCGATGCTCTGGTAACCGTGCCTCTGCCTGCTACGGGACTTCCCCTTGAACTACTTGAACAAAGGCCGGATATTCGGGCTGCCCATGCACGGCTTGTGGCTTCGGGATGGGATCTGGAGGCCACAAAGGCTCTGCGGCTTCCAAAGCTGACCCTGTCTGCAAGGGCAGGCCTGACGGCTGCGGGAATGTCTCTTCTGGGAGAAGGATGGCTTCTTGATGCGGCTGCCGATATGGCTTTGCCTCTTTTTGACGGGGGTAGGCGCAGGGCGAATATTGATCGCAGTGGGGCCATTGTCCGGGAGAGGGTGGCTGTTTTTGAGCGTACGGTCATGACAGCTGTGAAGGAAGTGGAGGATGCCCTGGCACGGGAAGAGCGTCAGGAGGCCCTTGTAAGAGAAACCTCCCTGCGCCTGGATGCCGCCAGAATCACATTGGAAGAGGCCATGCGCCGGTATCACTGGGGGGACAATAATTTTGATGCTGTGCTGACGGCCCGTACCCGGATCCGGGATCTGGAGGAGCGTATTGTGGAACAGCAGGCTTCCCGGATTCAGGCACGGATTGCCCTTTACCGTGCCCTTGGTGGCCAGTGGTGGCAGCATCTGCCTGTCTATGTATATGAAGACGAATAGCCATGGTTGCCCGGTAAGCAATGGTTGGGAAATGAACCGTTACCTTCCATTCTGTCTGCCCGGCAGGACCGTTATTTTCCCCTTTGCCTGCAGGCCAAATTGCTGAATGGCGGCCTTTTTACGATAATTCTCCGGAGTTTGTATGACATCGATTTCTTCCCAGCCCCATAACAGGCCCCCTGCTTTCCGAATGCCCATGTGGTTAAGAATTTGTATTCCCCTTGTGATACTGGCAGCCGGTGCCGGTGTGGGGCTGTATTTTATGGAAACCCGTCCGGCTGCCCAGCGGAAACCGGCGGTGCCACCTGTTCCCCTCGTTATGGTTCAGGCCCTTCAAACGACAAAAGCTCAGGAGCGGATTTCCGTTATGGGAACCGTGATTCCCGAAAGAGAGGCGGAAATCCGCAGCTCTCTTGCAGGGACCCTGGTTTTCATGGCGGAAGATTTTATGCCGGGAGGCTGGGTGGATGCGGGGGCACTGATGCTGAAAGTGGATCCGGCAGACTATGGAATTGTCCTTGAAAAGGCAAAGGCGGGTCTTGAGAGGGCAAAGGCGGATTTTGAACTGGAAAAGGGCCGTGCTGCCATGGCAGAGGCAGAGGTCAGAACCCTGGAAGGTCTTACGGGCAGCTCCTTTTCGCCCACGGATCTGGCTTTCCGCAAGCCCCAGCTTCGCCAGATGGAGGCCGCCATAGCCACAGCCATGGCAGATGTGTCCATGGCGGAAATTGAGTTGGAAAGGACGAGGATTCTGGCTCCTTTTGATGGGGTACTGACCCGGCGTCATGTGGTTGCAGGAACCCGTGTTTCCCCGGGAGAAACTGTGGCCACACTGGTGGGACGGGACTGGTTCTGGGTAGAGGCCCGGATGCCGTTGGACCGGCTTTCTTTTCTTAGGGCTGCCAAAGATGCGGAAGGGGCCTCTAAGGCCTGGATACGAACCCGGATGGGAGAGCGGGTAGGTCATGTTTTCAGGATTTTACCGGATATCAGCGAGCATGCCCGTATGGCCCGTGTGATTGTGGCCGTCAAGGACCCTCTGGGTATGCATCACGAAAGACCGCCTCTTTTTCTCGGGGACTATCTTTCCATGGATCTGGAAGGGCGTTTTTTGGAAGAAGTATTTTATCTTCCCCATGGCAGCCTGAGGGAGGGGAACAGGATCTGGGTGGTGGGCGAAGATTCCCGTTTGCGTTTTCTGTCTGTTGTTCCGCTTTTTAGCGATGATTATGGGGTTTACATAGCACCGGATGTAGAAGAGAACAGTCTCCTTGTGGTTTCGGATCTCAGTCTGGCAGTGGAGGGGATGATGGTTGCGGTGGAGTATGGTGAAAGAGATCGGTCAGAGAGAGTTCCCCTGAATGCCGAAAGAGGTGAATAGCCATGGCAACGTATACCGGGGGACCCATTGCCTGGATGACCCGCAATAATGTGGCGGCCAACCTGTTGATGGTTGTCTGCATTGTTGGCGGTCTTGTGATGTTTACGGGAATCAAGCAGGAAGTGTTCCCTGATTTTGATCTGGGGACGGTCACCGTTTCCGTGGCCTATCCCGGTGCCGGCCCTGAAGAGGTGGAGCAGGGTATCGTTCTGGCTCTGGAGGAGGCTGTACAGGGTCTGGAAGGATTGGATAAGTTTGTTTCCGTTGCCTCCGAGGGAATGGGGCAAGTGCAGATAGAGGTTCTGGAAGGTACGGATATTAATCGTTTCTCCCAGGATGTTCAACGGGAAGTGGACAGGATTACCACCTTTCCCGATGATGCGGAAAGCCCCCGGATCGTGGTGGATGCCAGGATGCGTGAAGTGCTTTCCATAGCTGTATTTGGTCCTCAGGATGAGTTTGTGCTCAGGGAAGCAGCGGAGCAGATGCGGGATCGTTTTCTGGAACGGGACGATATCACGCAGGTCTCCCTGGAAGGTGTGCGGGATCATGAAATTTCCGTGTCCATTGCCGAGGAAGAATTGCGCCGTTATGGCCTGACTCTGGAGGCTCTGGGTCGCAGGCTGGCAGAAGTTTCTGTGGAAATGGGAGGAGGTCGGCTGGAAACCCGTGGGGGGGAAATTCTCCTCAGAATGAAAGACAGAAAATATACGGCGGCCAGTTACAGAGATGTGGCCATTCTTACCCATAAGGACGGATCCAGGCTCCTTCTCGGGGATATAGCCCGTGTGGAAGAAAGTTTTGAAGACACGGATGTGCGGGCATTTTTCAATGGCTATCCCGCCGTGATGGTGAATGTGTATCGGGTGGGAGAAGAAACGCCCATTGCCGTATCCCGGGCTACTCTGGCGGCGCTGAAGGAACTGCGGGGCACATTGCCGGAAGGCATTGATACGGATGTGGTTCGAGATTTTTCCAGGGTTTTTGAGCAGCGGGCGGATCTTCTCCTGCGCAATGCCGGACTGGGTTTGATTATTGTCTTTGGCTGTCTGGCCCTTTTTCTGGAAATCCGCCTGGCTTTCTGGGTCAGCCTCGGTATTCCCATCAGTTTTATGGGGGCTTTTCTTCTTTTGCCCATGACGGATTTTTCCATCAATATGGTGACCCTTTTTGCCTTTATTGTCACCCTTGGTATTGTTGTGGATGATGCCATTGTAGTGGGAGAAAATGTGTATTCCATGCGTCAGCGGGGGCTGTCGTTTATGGATGCATCCGTTCAGGGCGCACGGGAGATGGCTGTGCCCGTTACCTTCAGCGTGCTGACCAATATGGTAGCCTTTCTGCCCCTGGCCTTTGTACCGGGCATGATAGGAAAAATATTTGGTACCTTGCCTCTGGTGGTCATCGCTGTTTTTATGATGTCTCTCATAGAAAGCCTGTACATTCTTCCTGCTCACCTGGCCCATCAGAGGGAAGGGACAAGGGGTCTTTTAAGCCGATTCAGGGATTTTCAGATGGCGTTCAGCCAGGGGCTGATACGTTTCATCAATGGTTTTTACGGTCCTGTTCTTGCCCGTTGTCTGGCCCATCGCTATCTGGTGCTGGCGGTGAGTCTGGCCATACTCATGGTGACCTTGGGTTATGTAAAAAGTGGTCGCATGGGCATGGAACTGTTTCCCAGAATTGAGTCGGACTATGCTTTTTGTGAGGCGGTGATTCCTTATGGCTCCTCCAGAGAGCGGGCATCCGAAATCCATGACAGACTGGTACGGTCTGCGAGAAAACTGGTGGCGGAGCATGGAGGGGAAGATCTCTCTCTGGGTATTTTCTCACGGATCCGTGAGAATGCCATACAGGTCCGCATTTATCTGACGGCTCCCGGCATAAGACCCATGGGTACAACGGAGCTGGTTAACCGGTGGCGCAGCGATGTGGGCCATATTGCGGGCATTGAAACCATCAGCTTTCAGGCAGACAGAGGAGGGCCGGGTTCAGGTAAAGCCCTTACGGTGGAGCTTTCCCACAGGGATATTGAGACCCTTGAAGCTGCAGGCCGGTATCTGGCCGAACAGTTGCGGGATTTCCCCCTTGTAAGTGATGTGGATGACGGTGCCGCCCGGGGAAAGCAGCAGCTGGATTTTTCCATGCTTCCCGAAGGTGAGCGGCTGGGGCTTACGGCGCGGGAAGTGGCCAGGCAGGTGCGTTCTGCTTTCCAGGGGGTGGAGGCTCTTCGTTTTCAGAGAGGTCGCAATGAGGTGACCGTGAGGGTGCGGTTACCGGAAAAAGAGCGCATGCGCATGGAGCATTTGCAGGATCTTGTACTGCGAACGCCTGAGGGAAGCGAGGTGCTGTTCAGGGATGTTGTCCGGCTGGAAGAAGGAAGGGCGTATACGGAAATCCGCAGACGGTCTGGGCGGCGTATTCTTAATGTGACGGGCGATGTGACTCCTGCGTCACGGGCGGTGGAGGTGGTGCAGGCCTTGCAGGCTGAGGTGCTGCCTGATCTGCATTACCGGTTTCCGGGCCTTACCGCAGGCTTTGAGGGCAGACAGGCGGATATGCAGGAAAGTACCCAGCGTCTGTTTCAGGGTCTGTTTCTTGCCATGGTGGCTGTGTATGCCCTGCTGGCCGTTCCTTTTAAGAGCTATTTTCAGCCATTGATTATGATGTGCTGTATTCCCTTTGGTCTTGTGGGGGCTGTTATGGGTCATCTGATCATGGGATATTCCCTTTCCATGATGAGCCTTTTCGGTATTGTTGCGTTGTGCGGAGTGGTGGTGAACGGCGGTTTGGTCATGATAGATCTGGCTAACCGGTTACGGAGGCAGGGTGTGGAGAGCCTGCCTGCCATATGGCAGGCAGGGGTTTCCCGCTTCCGGCCCATCCTGCTGACCACCCTGACCACCTTCGGGGGGCTGGCACCCATGATATTTGAGACTTCCCGTCAGGCCCGTTTTCTGATTCCCATGGCTATCAGTCTGGGTTTTGGCATTGTCTTTGCCTCTTTGATAACCTTGGTACTGGTTCCTTCTTTTTATATGATACTGGAGGATATGGCGGGGTTTTTCAGAAAGGGTGAAACAGAAACCCCCTTTTCAAAGAAAGGGATTCCTGTGATAGATCCTGAGAAACGATGACCGCCCTATCAGAGGGTAGCCGCAGGGTTGTGGTCTGTCACCACCTGGTCCCGCCCTCTTTTTTTGGCCTGATAAAGAAGGGCGTCCACGCGGCAGATCAGATATTCTGCCGTGTCTTCTTTGTGCATCTGGCAGACTCCGATGCTGGCAGAAAGTTTCCAGTCCATGGATTTGGGCAGCTGGAGATTCTCCCTGAAGCTTACGCGCAGGGATTCTGCCAGGCTGGAGGCACCTTCGATATCCGTATCCGGGAGGATGATAAGGAATTCCTCACCGCCAATCCGGGCCGCAAGATCAGAGGCGCGTAACCGGTTTTCCATGTTCCGGGCCGTTTGCTGGAGAATGGCATCACCCTGGGGGTGGCCAAAGGTATCGTTGACGGCCTTGAAGTGATCGAGATCAACCATGATGACGGAAAGGGCTCTGCCTGTCCGGCGGGAACGGGCCATTCCCCGTTCAAGGCTGATAAGGGCCTGTCTGCGGTTGGCAAGACCGGTGAGGGCATCTGTGCCGGCCAGAGTGAAGAGAGCATGCTTTTCGGCTTCCTGCCGCTTCAGGGCTTTTGCCAGTGCGTGAGTGAGAAAGAGAAAAAAGGAACAGGCCAGAAGGCTGATGGCCAGGCTGCTTTTTTCCTGCTGCCACCACTCCTTCAGAATATTTTTTCTGGAGAGAGAAACCCATGAAAGGAGGGGATAGGGTTCAATGGTTTCAAAGGCAACAATTCGAGCAACATTATCCAGCCCTCTGGCCCGGATTACTTTCTGATCACGAAGATTCAGGTGATCGGAAATGACGGAGGCAAATACACCTGCGTAGGTATCGTGATCGGGTATGCGAAGAAGAATCTGGCCGTTGTCCATGATGAGGCCTGCTGTTCCATCGGGAGGCAGAAGAAGGGTTTCGTAGCTTCGGCGGAGGAAATCAAGATCAATGAGGACGGCAAAGATATACTGCAGGTTCCCTTCGGGGGTATGGAACGCCTGAGATATGGTAAAAAAAGACTGTTGCTTGTTACCGGATATGACAGGAGGAGGGCTGATGGCAAGAGTCTGTCGGTGGTCTGCCCTGTGGGTGTGGACGTACTGCCTTCTCTGGGCATCGGTGGGCAGAGACAGGCCTCCTGCCCAGTGGCGGAGATCTCCTTCCGGATTCATGACAAGAATGTCCATGATATAAGGTTCTTCCAAGATCAGTTTTTTCAGCTGGGGCGAAATGTCATGACAGAGATCCAGACTGTTCCGGGCACATGATTCCAGCCACAGGAAGAGCCCTTTAAAAAGAATTTTAATACCGCCAAGCTGCTGTGTGGAACTTAAGGCAAGCATCCGGCTGAATTCCTGTGCCTTTGTTTCGGCGGCCTCAAATTTTTTTTGGTAATGGAGCCAGCCATTTCCTGCCATGAGAAGGGTGATAATAAGCATGGCAGAGAGTCCCAGAGCGTAGGCCAGGGTTATGGGGTTTTTATGTTTTTCAAAAAGAGACATAGCAACCTCTTTGTGAAGGGCAGGCAACCATGAGCACGATTATGAAAATGGCTGGCGAGAAACAGAAACAGTCCCAATGATAACGCGAAATTTTGTAGCATAACGGTTGCCATTACGGAAGAACTGTTTCCAAAGGGCTGAGCCGGAACGGGAGGGAGATGACGTTTTGGGAAAAAAAGAAAATGGATGAGATGACCGTGGAAGAATGGGAATCTCTCTGTGATGGGTGCGGGCGGTGCTGCCTTGTCAAAATGGAGGATGACGAAACAGGGAAAATATATTTTACCCGGTTGGCCTGTCAGTTTCTGGATCTTGTCAGCTGCCGGTGTGAGATTTATGAGAATCGTTTCCGTTGTGAGGTCTCCTGCCTTGCTGTCCGGGACTGCCTGGCCCATCACCCCCACTGGTTGCCGGAAAGCTGCGCCTACCGCTGCCTTCATGAAGGGCGTAAACTGCCGGACTGGCATCCTCTGCGACATGGGGGGAGCCGGGAAAGAGCCATGATTGCTTCTGTGGGGCCATGGGCTGTTTCCGTGATGGATCTGGACCCTTTACATCTGGATCCGGAGGCCTTTCTCATCCGTTTTAGTGGGCAAGATGGCATCGAAGTATGGGGCTATGATGATGAAGAAGAAGAGGGGTAAGGGGAGTAGCGGCGGATGTGAGAAAAACAGGTCTGAGGGTCAGAAAGAAGGCTTTTCTTTGGTATCTCAATGCCGACATGCTAAGATGAATTTGCCCCGAAATTTATTCTGGAAAAGGAGGCTTCCGAATGCAGCAAAGCATGCTTTCCATCCTTTGCCAGTGCCTGTGGAGTGGTCTGTTTGGCCTGTGTCTTTTTTCCCCGGTACAGGCCTGTTGTGCAGAGCTGCCTGCAGTCCTACACATTGCAACGCCTCAGTGGGAAGGCCAGACCAATGCGGACGGAAGCGGTTTCTTTTTTGAGGTAGTCCAAAAAATATATGAGCCCCATGGCATTCGGGTTTCCTGGGAGTTTGCCAACTGGAACCGTTCCATGGATCTTGTGGCGAAACAACATGCCGATGCCATGCCCAGTATCTGGAAGGAAGATGCGGAGGCTGCCGGTCTGAAGCTGCCCCGGCTTCCTCTCTACATTGAATATACCGTTGCCGTATTGAAAAGAACGTCCATTCCGGACTGGCAGGGCATTGCGTCCCTGAGAGGTAGAAAAGCTGTATGGCTGAGGGGGTATGATTACCATTTTGACACCCCCCTTGAAGCCTTTAATCTGAAATGGGAGGAGGTTGCCAGCGAGGAAGCTCTCTGGCGCATGCTGGCAGCGGACCGTGTGGATGTCATTATCGAGGCCGGTATAGATGTGGATCGTTATATGACTGACAATATGGTGGATACAACGGTGTATGGAGTGAAACCCCTTTGGGGTCAGAAGGCCTATTTGGCCTTTTCTCCCGCAGCATCGTCTGAAAAATTGATGGCCCTTTTTGATGAAGGGATGGCAGCCATGCTGGTATCCGGTGAGCTGGCTGTCCTGCATGAAAAATGGGGAGTGACAGGTTTTATGCCTTCCGCGTGGGAAAGGCCGGGCGAAAGGGTACAGGCATTACCCTGATTCATCGTCGGTTTTCAAAAAGGACCTGAAGGGCAGTTGTCAGCAAAGGGAAGCAGCAGCTGTCTTCCCTGGGGTTCCCTTTTTTCTTCTGAGCCGGGGAAATGGGACATGGTAAGCCCCAGCAGGCGGACAGCCTCTTTTTCCGCATCGGTTCTGTCCAGAAGGATGGACACTTCTCTCATCATGTCTTCTGATTTCCAGATGGCAAGGGGAAGGGTTGTAGACCGCGTGACACTTCGAAAATCAGGGTATCTCACCTTTAAAGTAAGTGTGTGCCCGGCCCATTTTTTTCTGAAGAGACTGCCTTCCACGTCCAGTGCCAGTTCCTGCAGAATGCCCAGCATTTCTTCTCTGGTCCGGATATCCTTTTCTAAAGTCAGCTCCCTGCCTATGGATTTTCTGCTTCTCCCCGGTGCAACGGGCCTGGTATCCTGACCGATGGCGAAAAGATAAAAGTCAACTCCGGCTTTTCCAAAAAGGGCCATCAGGCCCTCTTTTCCTTTTTCTTTCAGATCTTTCCCCGTAAAAAGCAGGTGCTGATGCATTTTTTTTTCTGTGGTTTTGCCAACTCCGAAAAAACGGCGTACGGGCAGCTTGTCAAGAAAAGAGGGGGCATCTTCAGGCCGTATGACCGTCAGGCCGGAGGGTTTGCGGATGTCCGAAGCCACCTTGGCAAGGAATTTGTTGTAGGAGACACCGGCGGATGCCGTAAGGCCGGTCTGTTGATAAATTTTTTCAAGAAGTTTCCGGGCCGTGGCAGTAGCAGAGCCGATCCCCATGATGTCTCTGCTGACATCAAGGAAGGCTTCATCCAGAGACAGGGGTTCAATACAGTTGGAAAATTCCTGGCATATGGCAAAAATCTGTCGGGATACGGCAGTATACACGGCTTTTCTTGGTTGGATAAAGATGGCATGGGGACATTTACGGGCGGCCTGGGATGCGGGCATGGCAGAGTGAATTCCGAATTTTCTGGCCTCGTAGCTGCATGTGGCCACAACGCCCCGCCCTTTGGGGTCACCGCCAACGATGACAGGCCTGCCCTTGAGTTCAGGATGATCCCTCTGTTCGATGGAAGCGTAGAAGGCATCCATGTCTATGTGAATGATTTTACGTTGATGGCTGGAAGAAATGTTGTGAGACATGACGTCATTGGGGTCAAAAATAAAATAAAAGCACGTCCTGGACTGCCAGCGTCCTGATGCCCGTAACCTGTTATTATGTATGGGGACGGAAGCTCTGTCAAATGACTTTTATGAGAATGGCTATATCCGGGGAGAAAACTCTTTTTTATTTCATTCTCCTTGACGTTTTAGTTATGGGCTATATTTTTTCAAAAGCTTTAAAACAGGAGGTCCGGATGATTTTTCTCCATACACTTATTCTTAGTCTGATTGTTTTTGTGGTCGCCGCATTTCTGGCAAAGCACTTGCGTGGCCGGGACAATGGGTCCGGATGTGAGGGCAGCTGCGGATGTGGCGGCAGTTCCTGCGATAAAAAAAAGGCACCTTCGGGTGTGGGGAAGCCGACCAGGAATGAACCCGGCAGATAGTGGAGGTACCATGCATGGAGCATATGAAGTCTGTAAAAGTATAAGGAGGCTGTTTTTGAATACGGGATCGAAAGGGATCTGAAAGTTTGCTTTGATTAGGAGAATACCTGTGGCCTGTGGAGTTGTATACCACGGGCTAGTCCATAAATACCTGCAATAGCCCTGAAAAAAACGTATATGAGCATGGAAAAAGGGCCGTGAATTGGGCTTGGTGGCATTGTTTTGCAAACCCTGTCATCTGTGTCTTATGTCAGGAACCAGACGTTCCCTCCTTTTCTGAACCATGAAAGGCCCTCCTCTGTGGGCCTTTTCTCTCATTATATAAATATCCGCATTGTTGGTGCAAGGATTGGAAGATAAGGGATTCCATGAAAATCTCTCTATGGCAGCGTATTGTACAGGTGATCTGTTTCTGGAAAAAGGAAGGCATTTCTTCCCAACCCGCCGGAAAGATCAGAAAAAAGAGAGCACGGAGAAAAAAACAGAGAAAATCTTCTTTAGAAAAAAAGAAACCAGCATCGTTATCGTCGGTTTGTGAAGATGGAAGCCTCCGTGAAGAGCGTTCTTTTTCTGAACAGAAGAAGCCTGATATACCTGCTGGCCCGGAACCGGTGGACCTGCCTCTGAAAACCCGGGAAAAAAAGAAGAAATTCAGGCGTCATTCTATTTCGGAAGTTCGTGGCGAGAAAAAAGAAAAAATCCCCCTGCTGGATGAGGATGCCGATCTTTTTGTACTGATGGGGGGAGATCCTGTGAAAGAAGGGCCGGTGCAAGAACCGGATTTGCCGGAGCAGGAGATTCTGGGTGACATACAGCAGCAAGAAACCGTTCTACTATGGCCACCTGCGGAAAGAATGCTCGATCTCCACGGCATGACAACGGCTCAGGCGGCTGTTCGCATGCGGTCTGCCATTCTTTCGGCCCGAATGGAAGGCATAGCCGTGCTGCGTATTGTTACGGGCAAGGGGCTGCATTCCAAAGGGGGAAATGCGGTGCTGAGGGAGTATGCGGAAGAGTTTTTGTCTCAGATGCAGCGGAATGGCGAGATCCGGATGTTCCGGTGGGAAGGCAGGACCAGGAGTAAAAGTGGTGCTGTGCTGGTACGGTTGTCCGGTATGGGGCTGGATTAAAGGCGAGTTGTTGTGTTGGGAAAGGCTTTGTAAAACATTTATCATAAAAGTTTTTTTGGGTTTCCTTCTCCTGTTGAGCGGGTATTCTGGTGGTGTCTCTTCATTTATTGCAAGGTTCTACGGTCTTACAAAGACTGGGTCTGAACAGAGCGGGATGCTTTGGGCCTCTCACCATATGCGGGCGTCAGGATAACAGGAGGAAAAAATGGTAACAAGGGCACAGGAAACCTTTAACTGCTATTCCCATCTTGCAGGTGGTGTTGCCGCTGTTGCGGGAACAATCTGCCTGATTCCCGTGGCAGCATCCTCTGCAGCAGGACTGGCCACAGCGCTGATTTACGGCTTGTCCGTAACCTTTCTTTTTTTTGCCAGTGCTCTTTACCATGCGTTCAAAGAGGAGGAAAATGAAGTTTCTTTCTGGAGGAAAATGGACCGACTGGCCATTTTTTTTATGATTGCAGGGACCTATACGCCCATTTCCTACTTCTGTCTGGAAGGAGGCTGGCGCTGGGGCATGATTGGACTTCAGTGGGGATTTGTGGCCTTTGGGTTTATAACGCAGGTTTTTTTTCCAAGGGCACCGCGGACATTTTATGCAGGTATTTATCTTGCTATGGGCTGGACAGCGGTTTTTCCTATGAATCAGGTGCTGGGCAACATGACCTCCCTGCAGGTGACCCTGTTATTTGCCGGTGGTTTTGCCTTTACTCTGGGCGGTCTGATCTATGCTTTGAAGCGTCCCCGTATGGTGCCCGGTGTGTTCGGTTTCCATGAACTTTTTCATGTTATGGTTCTTCTGGGGGGAGTTTTTCACTATGGAATGATTTATCATATTTATTTCACAGTATAAAAGAAGGTGCCGGATCTTCCGGCACAGGGTAAGAACATGCGTTGATAAAACCTCTGGGGATCCAGGGGTTTTTTTTATTGATGAGCAGTGGGACAGGCCTTTTGCTTGACAGGATACTCCTGAACTGAGAAATATGATTTAAAAAATAATCTGTTAGCAGAGTATCAGACCATCGGTCAGGCGAAATCTTCTGCCCTGTTCCGTTCTGATTCCCTTGTCTGACACGTTCACACCAAGGAGTCCTTTACCATGGATGATAAGAGTCTGGATAAAATAGAACCGGATGGAGAGGTTTCCCCCATTGATACCGATTATCAGGTGGGGCAGGACAATGTGGTGATCAAAATCGGGCGGTATGGTTTTGATATTCACAACCCTGTTTTCGGGATATCCGGTGTGCTGATTCTTTTATTTGTGGTTATCACCCTGATATTTCAAGCCCATGCAGAGCCGGTTTTCAGCAGTCTGCGTGGGTGGTTGACATCGAACCTGTCCTGGTTTTTTATTTCAGCCGGTAATGTTTTTGTGCTGGTATGCCTTGGTCTGATCGTTTCACCTCTGGGTCGCGTACGTATCGGCGGTACGGAGGCCAGTCCGGATTTTTCTTACCTTGGCTGGTTTTCCATGCTTTTTGCCGCAGGTATGGGTATCGGCCTCATGTTTTACGGTGTGTCGGAACCCCTGTCTCACTTTAGCAGCGCCTATGCCGGTACCAGTATGGAAGGCGGGCTTCGAACGGACTGGGCACCGCTGGGTGGAGCCGCAGGTGACGTCCTGGCTGCGGAGCGGCTGGGGATGGCTGCAACCATTTATCACTGGGCTCTGCATCCATGGGCCATTTATTCCGTTCTGGCTCTGGGGCTTGCTTTGTTTGCTTTTAACAAAGGGCTCCCGCTGACAATACGGTCCATATTTTATCCCCTGCTGGGAGAGCGTATCTGGGGCTGGCCGGGTCATCTGATTGATATTCTGGCCATCATTGCAACCCTTTTTGGTCTGGCCACTTCCCTCGGCCTGGGTGCTTCTCAGGCAGCAGCCGGGCTGGGTTATCTTTTTAACCTGCCATCCGGTGTCACTACCCAGGTTCTTCTGGTCATTGGCATAACGGTGGTGGCCCTGGCATCGGTTATTGCCGGGCTAACGGCCGGGGTACAGCGTTTATCGCAGATCAACATGGTCTTGGCCGCTTCGTTGCTGCTGTTTGTGATTCTGGCAGGCCCTACCCTTGCCATTATCACCGGTTTTTTTGCCAACCTTGCTGCCTATTTGGAGTATCTGCCTGCTCTGGCCAATCCGGTTGGTCGTGCGGACAGTAATTTTGCGGAAGGATGGACATCCTTTTACTGGGCATGGTGGATATCCTGGTCGCCTTTTGTGGGGATGTTCATTGCCCGGGTTTCAAGGGGGCGGACAGTGAGGGAGTTTCTTGTTTCTGTTCTGCTGATTCCATCGGCTGCCTGTGTGCTGTGGATGACGGTGTTTGGCAGTACGGCCATCAGCCAGTTTGTCAGACAAGGATACACAGCCGCAGCGGAAGCAGCTCTGCCTCTGCAGCTTTTTGCCATGCTGGATATGCTGCCTCTGGCACAGATTTCTTCTTTTATCGCTATCGTACTGGTGATTATTTTTTTCGTTACCTCTTCGGATTCGGGCTCCCTTGTCATTGACACGATTTCTGCAGGGGGCAAGGTTGAATCGCCTACACCGCAGCGGGTTTTCTGGTGTACATTTGAAGGGCTGGTAGCCATGGCCCTTCTCCTTGGTGGCGGGCTCGTTGCCCTGCAGGCCATGGCCGTATCTACGGGACTTCCGTTTACGGTGGTCCTGCTGGTCGGGTGCTGGGCTCTGATTAAAGGGCTTGCTACGGAACCAAGGCCCAAAAAGAAGGGATGAATCCGGGGGCGGAAGACAGGCGGGTTTCCGGACGGTCAGAACAGGGGGGACGATGGAAGTAGAGCTGGTGGACATTGCGGATCATATGCAACGTTTTGAACCCTTTTGTGATCTGCCCGCAGAAGAGGTTCTTGCCCTTTCAGGGCATGTGGATGTCCGCTACTTCAAGGCAGGCAGCACGATCCTGACATCGGGGGAACCTATTCACGAGATTTACTTTATACGGAGTGGTGCTGTTGAAGTATTTCGCCGGAACGGAACGCTCTACAATCGTCTGGAAGAGGGGGCTGTTTTTGGGCAAATGAGTCTTCTGGTACAGAATCGTGTGCGATTTCCTGCAAAATCTCTGGAAGATACCCTTCTTTACCTGATCCCTGAAAAGATTTTCAGGGATCTTTGCGACAGATTTGATGTTTTTGCGGATTTTGTGGAAATTGGGGGACAGACCCGCCTCCGTCAGGCCGTTTCCCGCGCGCAGGAGCTGAATGATGTGATGCGCACAAGGATTCAGAAGCTGCTTACACGGGAACTGGTGAGCATTGACGCTTCAGCCACCGTGGTGGATGCTGCTGGGAAAATGACGGAGGAATCGGTTTCTTGCCTGCTGATTACGGACAGAGCTTATGGCAGCGGCTCGGGTATGGCAGGGATTGTCACGGACAGGGATCTTCGCACGCGTTTTGTTGCCGTGGGCCTGTCTTCGGATACACCCGTATCGGAGATCATGTCGAGAGAGCTGGTGACCGTTGAGGCCCAGCAATATGTATTTGAGGCAATGCTCTGCATGCTTCGGTTCAATATTCATCACCTGCCTGTGATGCGGAATAAACAATGTATCGGTATGATTTCCATTTCGGATCTGATCCGTTATGAGTCCCAGAACAGTCTGCTGGTGGTTGCCCGTATTCTCAGGGCACAGGATACGGATGAGCTGGTTCGTATGAAAGCAGAAATTGAGTCCAGTTTTGTTCGTATGGTGAATGAAGGGGCCAACTCCCATATGGTTGGCAGCGCCATGAGTATTTTCGGCCGGAGTATCAAGCAGCGCCTGATGGAGTTGGCAGAGGAGCAGTTCGGCCCCTCGCCGGTTCCCTGCTGTCTGATGGCCATGGGTTCCATGGCCCGGGATGAGCTGCTGCCAGGAGGCGATCAGGATAATGCCCTGATTCTGGACGACTCCTACGATGAAGATCAGCATGGCGAGTATTTTGACTGCCTTACCAGATTTGTGTGCGATGGGCTGGCTGCCTGTGGTTATCCGTACTGCACGGGCGGTATTATGGCAAAGGAAAAAAAATGGCGTCAGCCGCTGGCCGTGTGGCGAACCTATTTTAACCAGTGGATGGATAACCCGACCCATGAGGCCCTTTTACACAGTTCCATTTTTTTTGATCTGGATGGTGTATGGGGAGAGCTGCAATGGGTGGAGCAGCTGAAAGAAGAGATTGCCCGTAAGGCAAAGAACAGCCGGAAATTTCTTTCCTGTCTGGCCCGTAATGCTTTGAGCCGGACTCCGCCCCTCGGCTTTTTTAAGGATTTTGTTGTGGAGGTGGACGGTAAACATAAAAATGTGCTGGATTTGAAACGTCGTGGCTCTGCACCCTTGGTAGCACTGATCCGGGTTTATGCCCTCGCCATAGGATCGACGGCGCAGAATTCCTTTGAGAGGCTGGATGATATCCGTGAGACAAAACTCCTCCCTCCGGGTTCCGCTGAGACCTTGCATGATGCCATGGAATTTATTTCCATGGTCCGTCTTCGGAGTCAGGCCCACAGCCTGCAGCAGGGCTTGGAAGTGAACAACAAGGTTAATCCGGAGAATTTAAGCCGTTTTGATCGGCGGAATCTTAAAGAGGCATTTCAGGTTGTCAGCAACGCCCAGAAATTCATACGCTTTCGATACTGATTCGATACTGATTCGATACTGATTCGATACTGATTCGGTACTGATTCGGTACGGAAGGGTTCTGCCATCAGGGAGTAGGCCGGACCCCAACCGTTCCAAAGGAAAAAGATGCTGTACCCCCCATGGAAAAATCATCGTTCCAACCATACAGAGAAGGCTGTTGTGTCATGGCCGGAGCTTTTTGCCCAGCAAGCAGCGGATTCCCGTCACTCTCTTTTGCAGTATTATTATGGATGCGGTTCTGTGGATGGGGATACACCTCTGTGCCGTGTTCCCCTGCTCTCTCTGGATGTAGAAACCACGGGTCTGCATCCGGGGCGGGATGCCATTATCAGTATGGGTGCCGTGCCTTTTACGCTGGAACGAATTTACAGCAGCCGTTCACGGTACTGGGTTGTGAATCCCGGGCGTCCTCTCACGCCAGACTCCGTTATTATCCATGGCATTACCCATTCACGGATTCTTAACAGTCCTGATTTGATGGAGGTTTTACCGGATCTGCTGGCTGTTATGGCCGGTTCCGTTATGGTGGTTCACTGTCGTCAGATGGAACGTCAGTTTCTGGATGCAGCCTTGCGAAGCCGTATGGGAGAAGGTATTGTTTTTCCCGTAATTGATACCATGGATATGGAGGCCCGGTATCTGCGGCAGGGAATGGGTTACTGGCTGAGGCAGTTTTTCGGGATGCATCCCCGATCTGTCCGTCTTGCGGACAGCCGCACTCGCTATCATCTTCCTTTTTACAGGCCCCATCATGCCCTTACGGATGCCCTTGCCACGGCAGAGCTTTTTCAGGCTCAGGTGGCATGGCGTTATGATCCGTATACACCGGTGAAAGAGCTGTGGTTGTAAGCCGGAGGGTTAAGATCAAGCCGTTGGTCATGGCTGGATCGGGCTGGAAAGATCTCAGTGGGCAGGGTCGGGTGATTCGGTACGCATGAGGGCCAGAAAATCCGTGAAACTGGTTGTCTGCAGGGCTTTCTGCAGCATGGGCTCATGGCGGAAAAGACCTGCAATCTCTGAGACAATGGTAAGCTGGATGGCAGGCTCGGATACGGGTGTAAGGATAAGAAAGAGAATCCGGGCCCGTTGATCGTCCGGTGCATCAAAATCAATGCCTTGGCGTGAGATACCTGCAATAATAACAGGCTTTTTCAGTTCGTGCAGACGAGCATGGGGGATGGCAATTCCGTTTCCAATGCCTGTACGGAGGGTGGATTCCCTCTCCCACACCCTTGCAGCGGTGTGATCTGTATCCAATCCCAGGTGTTCGCAGGCAGGCTGTACCATTTCACGGATGACGTCTTCGGGGCTGTGTGCCTTGAGATCGCTGATGAAAAAACGTGAAGTCAGTAGGTCGGCAAGCCGCAGGTGCTGTTTGTACTGGAGGGTGATACGGATCATGGGACCACTGATCATGGAGGTACCCATGGCCATGATAACGAGAGCCACAAAGAGCTTTTCCTCAATGATCCCCGCCTCAAGTGCCAGAAGACCCACGATGATGCCCATGGCTCCAACGGAAACCATGGAAAAACCGGCAGCCAGAGATTCCCGTGGCCGCATTCCTCCCCAGCGTGCACCGAAAAAGGCACTGCCGACTTTGCAGATTACGGCAAGGGCTGTTACCAGAAGCACCAGTTGGAGGTCGAAGTGGCTGATGAAATTAACCTTCAGACCGATACTGGCAAAGAAAATGGGGGCAAAAATATAGGAAACAAAGTGGTCGATGGTAAAGCGTGTCCGTTCCCGGAGGTGTGCCGAATCGCCCAGAGCGGCTCCCACCAGAAAGGCGCCGAACATGGCATGGATACCGATCCATTCGCAAAGGGCAGCACCCAGCAGGGCGAGGATAATGGCAAAGCTCAGTTCACCGCCGGGCCATCGGGTATAGGCCTGCACAAAAGGAAGAACCGTATGAATGGCCTGTCTTCCGATAGTTAGGATCAGGAGGGTGAAAGTCAGGGTCAGGCCAATGGTAAGACCTATGGGCATGGTCTGACAACCTTCTCCCATCATGCTGAGAATTATGGCGAAAATAATCCATCCGGCCAGATCATTGAAAATGGCTGCGCTGATGACCACCATACCAAGATCGCTCCGGTAAAGATCCATGTCCATGAGGGTTTTGGCAATGATGGGCAGAGCGGATATGGAGATGCCTATGGCAAGAAAAAGGGCGAAAAGAACGGGCGGCGATCCGCTGCCCCGTCCCATGGTTTCCGGGATAAACCAGGCTGTGGTAAACGCTGCGGCAAAGGGTATGAGCAGGCTGGCGGCACCAATGGTAAGTCCGGTTTTCCCCTGTCGCCAAAGGGTGGAAAGATCCACTTCTATACCGGCAACCATGAGGAAAAGAATGATGGCGATGGTGGCAATGGTGTCCAGAGCAATGGCATTGGCTCCCGTGACCGGAAAGAGAAACAGGTTGACTTCGGGAAAAAGAGTGCCAAGGACCGTTGGTCCCAGAAGAATGCCTGCCATCAGCTCTCCCAGTACGGCGGGCTGGCGGAGGCTCCGTGCCAGCTCACCCAGAACTCTTGCCGTGGCAAGGAGCAGGCCAAGGGCCAGCAGCATTACCAGGATATTGTGGGGTGAGAGACTTTCCATAGTTCTTCTTTGCTGAGATGGCAGAATCAGATCGGAAGCGGATTATGTGATTCGGCATGGGAAAAAGTGCTGCTATGATATGTGGCGAAAAGACGGATGAAATCCTAATCTATTTTCAGGATGAAAACACCTTTATTATGGGTCGCATTACTGAAAAAGGAAAAAAGTGCCCGTAAAGGAAAGGTGCTGTGCTGATAGGGAGACAGGGTGACGTATTCAGGAAAGGGTTTTGATCAGACCCAGGCGAATGCCGAAAGCCACCAGTATACCCCCGCTGATTCCTTCCAGCCAACGCCTTATGGCAGGATTTGTAAGCCAGTAACGCAGGCATTGCAACCCGTGGGCAACAAGGCATAGCCAGGTCAGGGCCATCATAAAGTGCAGGCTTGCCAGAAAGAAGGATTTCAGTACGGCCGGATCCTGGGGGTGGATGAACTGGGGCAGAAAGGCCATATAAAAGACAGCGGTTTTCGGGTTGAGTACATTGGATAAAAAGCCTTCCCTGAAGGCTTTGATTCGGGAGGTTGTTTCGGTATTCTGTCCCGCGGGTGCAGAAAAAAATGAGTCCTGGCTGCCAGCCGCACGCCGAAGGCTTTTGCACCCAAGCCATATGAGATACAGAGCCCCCAGGGTTTTGACCATGGAAAAAAGAGAGGCTGACTGCATGAGAATAAAAGAGATTCCCAGAGCAGAAAGTCCTGCATGAACAAAAAGCCCGCAGCAGACACCAAGGGCCGTGAGATCCCCTTTGCCGCTGCCTCCCGTCAGGGTATTGCGGATTACAAGTAAGGTGTCCGCCCCCGGAACAAGAGTGAGCAGGAGCATGGCAAGAAGAAAGGCGGGAAGGGATGCGTCAACCATTGGGTCTCCGTGAGAGGGAAATCAATGAAGTCCTGTGTGGACTTACTCCTGTACAGGCCCCTTTGTCCATAAGAAAACAGGCATTGATGAACGCAGGCCCCGAAAGACAAAATGTTGATCAGACCTGGGGTTGCGTTTTAACGTTTGTGGGCGGACGGGTATGGAGAAAATCCTTCACTCCGTGGCAATTCCTTTCCGTCGGGCGGTAATGATGAATAGATGAACTCGGGTTTGCGGTCGGATTGCGGGTGTGCCTTCGTTTGAAGAGGATAGAAGCGAGCAGATCGACCCCCTGGGTGAAGGAGATGTGGTATGAAGAAGTGCGGATATCTGCTGACCCTTGCCATTCTGCTGGTGTCACTGGCCGAAACCGTGCGGGCCAGAGATATGGCTGTTACAGTGTTTGCCGGACAGAGCACGAGGAATGTGTGGGAGGATTTTTTCCTTTCGCCCGCCTCCCTTGATTTTGCGGATTCCAGGATTGCTGCCTGCGCCCTGTCCTATACTTTTATTCGTATACCGGACCGGTATGTATCCTTTGAACTGGAAGGTCAGATTGTCCGTCACTGGGGCATACAGAGCCATTGGGAGGCCAATTTGCCTGTGGTGATCCGTTATCACGGCCTGCCACTGCGTGACCGAATACGCAGCTCCGTCGCCTTTGGGGTGGGACCTTCCTGGTCCAGTGATACACCGCCCCTTGAGGTGGAAACGCGGGATGACAGCTCCCCGGTTCTTTTCCATTGGTTTATGGAGTTGACAGCAGGCCCGGCCCGGGCACCGTGGATGCTGTCCGTACGTCTGCATCACAGATCCACGGGTTTTGGACTGATGGCGGATAAAGGGGGGCTGGATACTCTGGTGGGGGGTATCCGCTGGGACTTTTAATTATGTTTTTCAGGCTCTTTTTCAGCGGGCTGGACTATTCCGGCATGAGAGACGAGTGGTGGCTGATGATGCGCCAGTCTGTGCCATCCCATCGGTAAAGGAAGGAATATCGTCCACTGGCCTGTTCCCCCGTAGCTGCGAAGGTGAAGGTATAAAGGCCGGCGTCAAGGGCCATATTGCATCCAGGGATAATGTGGCGCTGGTCAATGTTTCCCTTGGGTCTTTTTTCCATAAAGTGTCTGAAATAATCTTCTTTTTCTGAGACAGAAAGTCTGGGCTGATTGGAAAGGGTGGGGAGCAGTATGGAGTTTTTTGCATAAAGGGCTGTTACTATGGAAGGGTTGCCTGATGTGAGGCTTTCGTTCCACCGTTGAAAAAGGTCAGCAATTTCAGTTTCTGAGATAGTTTGGCATATTTCATATCGTATACCATCCGTGGGAGTCGAAGGCTGAGGGTGCAGAGTGCATCCCGTCATGACAAGGGCAGAAAGCATCAGTACAGAAAGAAAACGCATGGCTGATCTCCTTATGGCGCAAGTTGTTCGCAAGCAAGGCTGGCAATGTGGGAAATATGCAGGTTCTGTCCCTTTTTTTTGGCCGTATAGCCAAGGTTGAAGATACAGAAAGGACAGGTGGTCACCAGTAATGTTTCATGGATATCCGCCAGCAGTTGCTGGCTGATATCCATGGAAAGATCGGCTGCAAAGGACCGGACGCCTGCCCCTGCCCCACAGCAGCGGGAGTTTTCACGGTTTTCCGGCAGTTCCTTCAGCCTGTAACCCATGTGTTGCAGAAGTTTTCGGGGGGCTTCATAGATACCTGATTTTCTGCCCAGTTTACAGGAGTCGTGAAAGGTGATCGTACGGGATACCGGAGTGAAGGTAAGGCGTTTTTCCTCGATGAGTGTGAGCAGGAACTCACTGATATGCACGGTCTGAATGGTGAAGTCTGTAAGCATTCTGGGATAGTAGGTGGAAAAGGTCCGGTGGCAGCCTGCACAGGGAACAATGATACGGGAGATCCCCAGTTCTGCAAATTTTTTTTGCATGGAGGTAAAAATGCTACGAGCCTCTTCCCGTTTTCCAGCATTGTACGGGTAGATGCCGCAGCAGAATTCATCTTCCATCAGGGTAAAGGCTACGCCCGCTTTTTTCAGGAGAAAGTAGCAGGCCCGGGCTGTGGCCTTATCCACCCAGGAAGCCATGCATCCCATATAAAGAAGGGTGTCACAGGGTCGTTCAAGGGGGGCCAGGGGCCTTTCCTCCGCAGGAAGCCAGTCCAGTCGGGTGGCGGCATCTTTGTTCACCGCATTGCCCTTGGCAAAAATAGCGGCAATCATGTCATTGTGTCTGGGAAGCGGCCCGAATCCCATGGCAACCATGGGAACCTTGCCTTCGGCAATGGTTTCGGAGATGGGAATCTCCATGGGGCAGACCGTATCGCAGCGACCGCATTCCGTACAGGTGTAGATATTCCGGATGTCTTCTTCCAGAACGGCTTCCCCGGAAAGAAGACGGTGGATGATAGCCAGTCGGTTCATGGGAGTTGATTCCGGGTTTCCGGTGGCTTCAAAAGTGCAGCAGGCCGTAAAACAGGTTTCGCAGGAAATACAGGCATCACAGGATTTTGACAGCAGGGCTGTATCGGGGCAGACGGGCCTGGTCATTGAGGGAACTCCTTCGCTTTTAAAGATGGGTAGAATCATGCGGAATCCATGGTAACGTTTTATCGTTTACCTGAACAGCGGTTTTCCAGCGGGGATCGGAAGGTTGTTGGAGAAGGCAGGGTAAGGGCTTTTTTCGGACAGTTTTCCACACAGCTTTTACACCGCATACATTCGAGGCTGGGAACTTCTCCCTTGTTTTTATAGGCCCCCGGAAAGGTCTGAATGGGACAGACCCTGCGGCAGATTCCGCATTCTGAACAGTTTCCGTTCACCTGCAGCAGGAATGTTTTGGGAGAGAAAATCCCCTGTATGGTCCCCATGGGGCAGAAACTGCACCAGGCTCGGGGTTTGAAATACACCCCGAATGCAAGGGCAATGACTGTGGCTACGGTCCACATCATTACAAAAACGGCAGCTGTTTTTTCCGGGTCTCCCCCGGCCTGGATAAGGCGGGTGATCATGAGTCCCATGAGGAGTAAGAAAAAAAGTCCTCGAAACCATGGTTTTGTAAAAAGGGGAGGGAGGTCTCTGTGCAGGCTGACACGGGTTGTCATGCGTTCATGAAAGGCCCCCATGGCACAGAGCCAGCCGCAGTACCAACGGCCACGAAAGAACATGAGGGTAAGCATGAGTACCATCATGGCTGCAGCCAGAAAGCCCAGCCATGGCCAGAAAAGTCCCCCGATAATCACCAGTGGAACGAGCAGGGCAAGGCCATACTGTAAAAGCCTGCGTCCTGGTTTTTCTTTCATTCTTTTCAAATTGTGGCTCCCTGTCATAAAATTTTTTCCATGCAGTCATGTCGCAGACCCTTGTCTCAGCCAAAAGAAACAGGATGCGCCACTGCCATAAAAGGAGACGGGGAGTAAAGAATCCGTTACACTTTCTCTGGCCCGGCCCCTCTGGCCCGGCCCCTCTGGCCGATATGGTATGCGTTCTGTTGTGTGGTAGTTTTTTTCGAACAATAGGGATAAGATTTTGGTACGCGCGATTTTATAGAAAGGGAATCTGGTTCATGAAGCGTTTTGTGGTGGATTATGGCATTATTTTTTTTGCAGGCCTTTTGTATGCTGTTGCGCTGAAATATTTTGTTCTGCCTTCCCAGGTAATTCTGACGGGAACGGAAGGGGTTGCTTCGGCCCTTTCCTATTATTTTGAAAGTTACTGGCTTTTTGTGGGGCTCTATCTGACATTTCAGGCTTTACTGCTGAGTTTTGCTTTCTGGAAAGTGAGCCATACCTTTGCCCTGCGTTCTCTTCTGGTGGTGGCAACGGTGGGAAGCTTTCTCGCCCTGATGCCGGATCTGCAGGTAGCCCAGCCGGAGCCTCAGAATGAAAGGATGATTCTGGTCATTTTCGGAGGACTATTGGCTGGTGTGGCCAAGGCAATGGCTTTGCATAAGCGGGGATCCACGGGTGATGAGGACGTTCTGGCTGCCTATTTTGCCATGAAATATCTCAAATCCGTTGGATATATTGCTGTTTTTGCCGCCATTGTCTCCACGGCCTTCGGTCTTTTCATGGATTTTCTGAAGTACGGTCAGCTGGCTTCTGCTATTAATACACTGATGTATACCTGTATTTATATTTTTGTTTCAACCACTACCCTGAACAATTTTTACCGGAAATTTCAGCTGACCATGCTCTCTGTGATCACCCGCAGGAAAGATGCTGTGGGTGCAGCCATTAAAGCAGCCTCCAGTCATCGGACCTATACGGTTCAGAAAGGTATCGGCGGGCATTCTGGAGAACGGTTCTGGCGGGTGCAGACCATCATCACCCATGAAGAGCTGCCCCAGTTTCTTGCAGCTGTGGAAGGTGTTGACCCGGAGTGTTTCTACTATTATGAAAATATTGAGGGCATCTCAAAGGGTTACTATATTTCGCCCATAGGGTGAGAAGGTTCGGAATACCGGCGGTTCATATTGAAAGGCCTGCCTTTTACCCCCTATGGACAGGGCTTCTGTGCCTGCTTATATTTTGTATGCAAACAAATAAGGTGGTGAGACAGGTTATTGAAAGAATCCCACCCTGACCCTTTTCCGGAAGGAAGAAAGAATGCAGATTACGGTTATCAGTGGCAGTCCCAAAGGTGAGCTCAGTGTGACCCTGCAGTCTCTGCGTTACCTTGAAAAGAAGTTTCCTGAACACAGCATGCATGTGGTTCATGTCGGCCAGACCATCCGGAGCATAGAGGAGAAAGCGGAAAGAAGAGAGGAGATCCGGAACCTCGTCAAAGTCTCGGAACTTGTGCTTTTTGTCCACCCCGTATATACTTTCAGCATCCCATCTCAGCTGAAGCGGTTTATGGAGATCGTTCATGAAACGGATCTGAAAGAGGTTTTTGCAGGAAAATATGCGGCTGTCCTTACAACATCCATTCATTTTTTTGATCACAGTGCCCATGCGTACATGAGGGCCGTAATCGAAGACCTGGGTATGGCCTTTGCCGGTGCCTTTTCCGCAGACTCTTATGATCTTCTCAATGAAAGAGAGCAGCAGAGACTGGAATGTTTTGCCACAGATCTTTTGGCAACGGTCAGCCTGAAACGACCCGTTTCAAGGGCTTATGCTCCCCTTGCACCGTTTGTCTGGGATTATGTACCCTTATCCTCTCCTTCGGTGCTGGATTCCCGGGGCAAAAAGGTGGTCATTATTCAGGATAAAAGGTACCGGGGCATCAATGCCGGAGCCATGGCAGACCGTCTGGCCAGTCGTTTTCCTGATGCGGACCGGATTATCCTGGAAGATATATTCATCATGGGGGGGTGCCTGGGATGTGTACAGTGCGGTTTTGATCACAGGTGTGTATTTACGGGTAAGGATGATTTTATCCGAACCTATGAAGATCGCATCAAGCCGGCGGATATTCTGTTCTTTGTCATGAAAATTGAAGACCGTATGTTTTCTTCCCTCTGGAAGACTTTTTTTGACAGGGGATTCTACAACACCCACACGCCCACGCTCAGGGAAAAGCAGCTGGGGTTTGTTATTTCCGGTCCCCTGGGACAGATGGCCCCCTTCCGGGAGGTGCTGACGGCCTTTACGGAATGGCAGGGGGCGGGGCTGGTGGATCTGGTCAGTGATGAATGCGCTGATGCATCGGTTCTGGATAGCCAGCTGGATACCCTTGCGGAACGAACTGTGGAAGCCTCTGAGCTGGGTTATGTGGCTCCGCCCACTTTCCTTGGCAGGGCAGGAATGAAGGTTTTCCGTGATGATGTTTTTGGTCGCCATCGTTTTGTTTTTCAGGCAGACCATGAATGGTTTGAAGCCAATGGAATATATGACTTTCCCCATGATGACAAGCGTGCCATGGATACCAATGCCTTTATGCTGGAACTGATGAAAGACCCCGACACCAGGGAAGCCATCCGTAAGATGCTGAAAAGTGAAATGGTCAAACCCATACGTAAGGTTGTGGAGATGCTGAATACCTGAAAGGGGAGAGGGTGGCAAAGATTCCCTCCGGAGCTGTCGGAAGGTTCTGAAGTGTTCCGGGTAATGGGCCGGAAGGAGAGTGGGATGGACAAACGGACAGGCAGGATTCGCCAACCTGCTGTTGCCTCATTGTTTTATCCGAAGAATGCGGATGATCTGAGAAAAGAGGTCCGTATGCTCATGGATAAATCCGATGATTTCTCTTTTCTTCGCCCCAAGGCACTGGTGGTTCCCCATGCGGGGTATGCTTATTCCGGTGCCTTGGCCGCAGTGGCCTACAGAGCCCTGTCGGAGCGGAAGGACAGTGTTCACAGGGTGGTTCTGCTCGGGCCTGCCCACAGGGTGTACCTGCGCGGCATGGCCCTGTCCACAAGCAGTTTTTTTGCCACGCCTTTAGGGAAAATCCCGGTGGAGAAAGAGGAACAGCTTTTTCTGAAGGACGGATTCCCATGGGTCAGGGTGATGGATACGGCCCATGCCATGGAGCACAGCCTTGAAGTGCAGCTTCCTTTTTTACAAGTGGCCCTCGGACCGTTTACCCTGCTTCCCATTCTGGTGGGAGCGACATCGCAAAGTGATGTCGCTGCCGTTCTGGACAGCGTTTGGGGTGGCGCAGAAACCCTCGTTGTTATCAGCTCAGATCTGAGTCATTTTTTGGATTATGATTGTGCCAACAGGCTTGATACCTGTACTGCCGAAGCCATTGAAAGCCTGGATCCCGGTGGCATAGGCAGGGAAGCGGCCTGTGGACTCTATCCTTTGAAGGGTTTTCTGGCGGTAGCCGGAGCCCGTGGGATGACGGTTCATCGCCTGGGACTTTGCAATTCCGGTGATGTAACGGATGGTATGCATTCTAATGGCGTTGTGGGCTATGGTGCCTGGGCGTTTATGGAGAAAGAGGGATGAAACGTACGGGACTGACGGACGCAGAAAAAAAGATTCTTGTGGACCTTGCATGGGCGGTAATCAGAGAAGGTGTCCGTACCGGAAACAACCGTATGGAGGGGAAAAAGCCCTCAGGAGACCGGTTTTTGCAGAAGGGCGCTTCCTTTGTGACTCTCACAAAGGAAGGCGGGCTTCGTGGCTGTATCGGTTCTCTGGTGGTCCACCGCCCTCTGTGGGAAGATGTGGCAGCCAATGCCTGGAATGCGGCTTTTGAAGACCCCCGTTTTTCTCCTCTGGATATTTCTGAACTTCCCCTTCTCCGTCTCTCTGTTTCTGTACTGACGCCAGCGCAGCCCCTTTCTTTTGCATCCGAGGAAGAGCTTCTTGCTCAGCTGCGTCCCGGTGTGGATGGGTTGACAATCCGCGCAGGCGGGCGGAGTGCTACCTTTTTGCCGGGTGTGTGGGAGCAGTTGCCCGTACGGGAGGTTTTTTTCCGGCAATTGAAGTTGAAGGCGGGTCTGAGGGAAAAGGGCCTGCCGGTCGGTTTGTATGCGGAACGCTACGGTACGGAAGAGTGTGACTGAATCCGTGCCGGATTCCGGGATACCGCAAAGGGCTCCAGTGGCTTTACCACGGTATCTGCTGCCATGATTAGGGTTTCTGTATGGGGTCGCTTGTTGAAGGACGGGGGGCGGTTTGACGGAAGGGGCCTGGGAAAAGGAGGGAGCATGACAGGAGGAGCTATCTATTCCCGTGTGCTGAAAGACGGGCGCTTGCAGTGTCTGGTCTGCCCCCATACCTGCATTTTGAAAGAAGGGCAGCGGGGCCGTTGTTTTATACGTATGGCTGAAGGAGAACGGGTTATTCTCACCGCCTATGGCCGATCCTCCGGATGCTGCGTAGATCCTATGGAAAAAAAACCATTGTATCATTTTTTACCGGGAACGGCTGTACTTTCCTTTGGTACGGCAGGTTGTAATCTGAGCTGTCGTTTTTGCCAGAACTGGGAGCTGTCCCGATCCCGCAGCATGGAGCGGATGATGGTCAGATCTTCTCCCGAAACCATTGCGAGGGCTGCTCTGAGAAATGGATGCAGGAGCGTGGCCTATACCTACAATGATCCAGTTGTTTTTCTGGAATATGCCATGGATACGGCAGAGGCATGCAGGGAACACGGTATTGCTTCCGTAGCCGTAACGGCTGGCTATATTCAGGGGAAGGCCAGGGAAGATTTTTTTTGCCGGATGGATGCGGCCAATGTAGATCTGAAGGGTTTTTCCGAATCGTTTTACGGGAAGTACTGTGGTGCCTCTCTGAAGCCTGTTTTGGAAACACTGGATTATATACGTCATGAAACATCCCTTTGGCTGGAAGTGACCACTCTGGTCATTCCCGGGCACAATGATTCCGATGCGGAACTGGATGCATTGTCTGCCTGGATTTTTGAGCATCTGGGTGCGGATACTCCCCTTCACTTCACGGCTTTTCATCCGGACCATCAGTTTCGGCACGTGCAGAGAACTCCAGTAACGGTTTTACAGCGCGCCAGAAAAAGGGCCATGAATCAGGGACTTCATTATGTGATGACAGGCAATGTGCATGACCCGGCAGGGTCTGGTACGTACTGCCACCACTGCGGGCATTTGCTTATTGGGAGGGCTGTATTCTGTATTACGGAGTGGCAGCTTTCGGAAGGGGGATGCTGCTGTGTCTGTGGTACCCAATGTGCCGGGATTTTTGAAAAGGGCCCCGGTCAGTGGGGATCGGAGAGCCTGACTTTCAGGGGGTGATGTCTTTTTATGGTATGGGTGTACCCAGGTATGGGACTTTATCTGCGTGCATTTTTTGAAGGAAGAGTGATTTCTGTACTCATTGAATTATTATCTGTTTTCGATCAAACCAGGTGGCGTGGCATGGGATGTCCGATGATCAGGTTTCGGGACCATGGGAACAGACGGGGCGGATTGAGCCAGCCACCCCGTCCGTTGAGGAACGCCTGTTTTTTAGTGAATCGGACTGGTTACAAGGGTTCCTATGCTTGCATTTTTTCTGGAGTCAATTACAAAGGCTGCGGAAGCCGTTTCCCGTGTATCAAGAATGAAAACGGCCCCAAAGGGAATGCGGTCTGTACGCCTGTCTTTTTTTAACCCTGTGGCTGAAATTTCTTTTTCCTCAATCAGATAATAGGTCTGGCCTGGCATCACTCCGTCTTTTTTGCCGAAGTTAATATAGATTATATCTTCCTGGGCAAACATCGTTTGATTCAGATCTCCGGCTATGATTTTTCCCTCGAGGCCTTCAACAGGTGGTTTGAGAGGAATTTCTGGTTTGCGTTTCGGCATGGGAAAGAGCAGGTCCCCTTCCTGTATGGGGCGGAAAGCCGAACTGACATGGCCTATGGTAAGACCGTTTCTGTGTTCTGTTATATCCACAAGTCCTGATATGTAATGGAGATAACCGATATAGGAGCGCTGATTATCCGGATTTCGTACCTTTTCAGGGCTGGCATAGATGATGTAACGGCCGGCTATGGGAAGTATGCGATCCGCTGAGGGAGCGATATAGACCCGGTCGCTGGTACTGATCATGTCCCGGCTTTCCGTTGCAGCAATTATCCGGGCTGACGGTTCCACCGGTTCCGGTGTAATGAAGCCTACTCTGTGGATGGGCGAGAACCGGTAGGAAGGTGGTTCAGGCTCAGGCAGCGGTTTTTCTGTTATAATCGGAAGGGGTTCGGGTTCAGAAATAGTGCCCCGGAGTGCAAGGCGCAGTTTCTGGCCCGGGTAAATCCAGTGGGGGTTATGACTGCTGATGCTTATGTCGTTTTCGGCCCAGAGTCCTGGCCAGTACCATGCCGTATTGAAAAAACGGGCGGAAACATCCCAGAGAGTGTCTCCTTTCTGAACAACATAATAAAATCCATCTTCAAGCTCCAGAACCCCCGGAGGAGGAGTATGGCGGTCAGCCATGGCTGCCGCTGAACAGAGCAGCAGGGAAATAAGAAGTGAATGAAGGAGAAGGCGTCGAATCATAATAATATTTTCCTGTGAATAAGAAAGGTAGCAATGGGTAGTGTGGAAAGGACACAGTTTTCATCTTCCTTTACCGGATGCATGCAAATTTCAGTCCTGCAAATGTATCCGGTGGATTTAATTTTACTTCAATAAAAAACTGGTTTTCGAGGAAGGACTATAATAGAAATATATCCTTTATTATTAACGGCATCAGAGAAGCTTTGTCAAGTTCGACAAAGGTTTTGTAAAGAGAAAAAGAAAAGAGAGACCCTATGCAGCGTATCGTACATCTGCTTTTTGAAGCACTCATGCTGAAACGTTTACCCCGATCCGGGTATCATTTTTTGGGGTCAGGGAGTGAGAGTGTGGCCGAACACTCTTTTATGATCACTATGATTGCTTATGTCATGGGCCAGATGAATCCAGAAGCGGATCAGGGCAAGCTGATGGCCATGTGTCTGCTGCATGACCTTCCGGAAGCCAGAATGGGAGATCTGAACTATGTACAGAAAAAATATGTTTGCGCCGATGAAAAAAAAGCGGTGAGAGACCTTGTGAAAGGTTTGTCCTTTGGTGGTGAGATGGTAAGACTTCTGGATGAGTTCACTCAGGGAGAAAGTCTGGAGGCACGTCTGGCAAGGGATGCGGACCAACTGGCTTTCCTTGTGGACTTAAAGGCCCTTGCGGATACGGGCCGCAGGGGGCCGGCAAAGTGGATGGGGGTTGTGGAGAAAAGGATTCTGACGGAAACAGGCCGGAGTCTTGCCCAGAGTCTGCTGGATACAGACTGGGATGCCTGGTGGCTTGAAAAGTATGCCGAACCTCCCCGTGAAGGGTAAACTGGAATGCCATGGTGAAGAAGCAGCACGCAAGAGAGGACGTTTTGGGTCTGACAATTTTTGTCTTTTTTTGCCTTTTTTTGTCTTTCTGTGGAGCGCTCAGGTTGGTTTCTGGCCTGTGCTGTTTCGATGCGGAAAGTCTGGGTAAGAAGTGAATAAGGTATCTTGCTGCTGTTTGTCACTGAAAAAGAATTGCGTAAGCAGGTTGTGGAGATCGGTGTGATATCATCCGGAGAAAAAAAAGAGCGCTGGCTGCAACAGGAGCTTACCGGACTGAAGGCGGAGCTGGCTGCTGAACAGAAGGAAAAGCGTTTTTTTGCACGGCATTGCAGGCAGCTTCGCAGCCTGCTTGAGAATGCTCTGGAACAAAACCGGCTTCTTGCTGATGAAAGAAAGTCATTATGGAGTCATATTGAAAAACTGCAGGTGAGACGGCGGTCCGCATTGGAAAAAATGATAGGTCTCCTGTCTTTTTTGCAGGAGTGTCATGGAGGAGGAGAGGGTCTGGAAGATCAGCTCCTGCTGACGGAAGCGGTCGGTGACGAGCTTCGACTTTCTTTTAAAGAAAAGTGGCGATTGAGGCAGGCGGTCAGGCTCCATCGAATCGGTTTGTTTCACCTTCCCCACGAACAGCAGACAAAGCCGGAGATCTGTTTCTCGGTCACTGTTAAGGAGACCCTGGTGCAGGTTCCCGTGGCATCGGCACACATGGTGGCGCAGCTCGAAGGGCTTTCAGGCGTTGCCAGAGTTCTGCGTCATCTGGGAGAGCGTTATGATGGCAGTGGGGGGCCATCGGGCCTGAAAGGAGAGAATATACCCACCGAAAGCCGGATTCTTTCAGCCGTGCTGGCTTACGGAAGTCTGGTTGCTGCAGGGCAGGACCGGGAACGGGCACTGGTCCGCCTCGGTCAGGAGGCGTTGTGGGATCCAGCGGTTCTGGCTGCCCTGCGTATGCTCGCCAGTCAGGATGACAGTGGGGGTCGGACTGTCCGGATCAGATTGTCCGACCTTGCTCCGGGCATGGTGCTGGCAGCTCCCCTCCATGCCCGCGCTGGAGCCATGCTTCTTCCGGAGGGCATCTCTGTGACGGAAATACACCTTGAAAAGCTGCGGGCATACAGTGGTGCAGGCCCCCTTGATGAGATGGTAAGGGTTTACAGGTCTGAGGAGGAGTGAAAGAAATGGGACCACACTGGCAGTGGAAAGATTCCTCCGGCTACATGAATTGAGGCAGAGGGTGCCAGGAGTGTTTTTTTGGGAAAATTGCCTTTGATTTTTTATGATTATTTGCAAGTATAGTGTATCTTGGCAGGTGCAGTGTTCTGGATCGTGAAAGGTTTTTTTCACTGATTGATAAAAAGAACATGGCGTCTGTCTGAGGTTGTCAAGGGTATTGGCAGGGTTTAGCCAGCCAGTTTTTTTTACCTTCTGCGGGTCGAATGCAAGGATTGTTTCCTTATGGATATTGCTTCCATTGTCGGACTGATTGCGGGTGCAGGCTTTATTCTCATGGGGATTCTCCTGGGAAGCGGTATCGGTCTCTTTGTCAACGCTCCTTCCATGGCCATTGTCATAGGGGGTACCATCGGGGCCACACTGGTTGCTTTTCCCCTCAAGGATTTTTCCAAAGTCGGCAAGGCGCTGAAACGTATTTTTATGTTCAAGCTTGAAAAGCCGGAAGATCTGGTTGCGCGGCTTGTGGAAATTTCCAATAAGGCAAGAAAAGGCGGCCTTCTTTCCATTGAGGGGGATATCAAAACCATTGAAGATCCCTATTTCGCATCTGCAATTCAGATGACCGTGGATGGGGTAAAGACCGCCGATATTGCTGCTATTATGCAAAAAAAAATGGGGGTTGTCCTCAGAGAGAATAAAAGCGGGATCACCCTTTTTACGGTCATGGGAGCCTATGCACCGGCATTCGGCATGATCGGTACGCTCATCGGTCTTGTCCAGATGCTGGCTACCCTTGATGACCCCTCCACCATCGGACCCAAAATGGCCGTGGCTATGATTACTACTTTTTATGGTGCCGTTATGAGTAATCTTGTTTTTCTTCCCATGGCGGACAAACTGAAGGTGAGGAGTGCAGAAGAGATTAAAAATATGACCCTTCTCTATGAAGGCGTGATTTCCATACGTGAGGGTGAACACCCACGTCTTATGGAAGACAAGCTGAACATCTATCTGATGGATGCCAAGCAGAGTAAGGAAGACAAGAAAAAGTAATATGGGGTAACCAAAGGAGCATCACCCATGGCAGAAGAAGGGGAAAAAGAGAAACCTCCCGTGCTGGCCCAGCCGGTTGCCGATGAGGAGGAAGGAGAAGGAGAAGGCGGGGCTCCCAAGTGGATGACCACCTTTGCCGATCTCATGACTCTTCTTCTGTGTTTTTTCGTGTTGTTGTTTGCCATGAGTACCATTCAGGATGAAGTGTTCAAGGAGATCATACAATCTCTCCGAACGGCACTGGGTGTACAGACCATACCCGAAGCAGGTACCCGGGAAGGTCTTATCATGGACCCGAGCAGCCCGGAACCCCGTGAACGTCAGCGGGAAGCCGTGGATGAGCTGGGTGCCATGGTGCAGAAGGAGGTTGAGGAAATTGTTTCCGATGTACGGGAGCTGGTGCTTTTCAATCGTCTGGGCGGCATGGTGGATGTGCGGGAAAGCGACGTTGGGGCCGTGATCACCATCTCTGACATGGTGCTGTTTCGTTCTGGTGAAGCGGTCATGGTACCAGAAGGTGCCGAAATTATGGGTAAGCTCGTGGAGGTGTTGAAGCAGTTTCGCTATCCGATCCGTGTTGTCGGTCATACGGATACGGTTCCCATAGCAACGGCCCAGTTCCCTTCCAACTGGGAACTGTCTACGGCAAGGGCTTCGCAGGTGGTCCGTTTTCTTATTGACAGGGGGCTGAATCCCCTTATGCTGACAGCTCAGGGCTTTGGAGAATACAGGCCGGTGGACACCAATGACAATGCACAGGGCCGTGCTAAAAACCGTCGGGTTGAGGTTATTTATGAACGGGCCAGTATCGGTGATGTTTTGAGGCAATGAATTTTTCGGAATGAAAATCCGGAAACAAACCGGCAACGGGATGGCCTGTTGCCGGTTTGTTTTGATGGGGCTGGGAAAAGATTACGGGAAAAAAGAATGAAGCGTCTGACTCTCATGGAAACGGCGGCAAGCCTTGATCTGCCTGTCGATACGCTGGAGCGCTGGATCCGGCAGGGCCGAATACCCATTCTGCGGGATGGGAGTTACTGTGTTTTTAAACTGGACAAGCTGACTCGCTGGGCGCGGCAGCACCATATGCCTTTTCGGATTAGTGAGGGGGGGGGCGGCTGTGAGAAAGGTAGTGGTTGTGAAAGTCTGCTTGCGGAGGCTTTCCATCGTGGAGGCTTTGTTATAGGCTTAAAGGAAGAGGACAGGGAGGGCCTCCTGGGCCGGATGATTTCCGTTTTGCCAGATCTGCCGGAAACAGTTGCCCCCCGCCTTATGGAACGACTTCTTGAGAGAGAAGCTCTGGGATCCACAGGGGTTGGTAGAGGTATTGCCCTTCCCCATCCGAGAATTCCTTTGGAAAACTATCCTGAGAGTGCCCGTATTCTAGTGGCATTTCCAGAAAAACCTGTTGACTATGGTGCCATAGATGGTCAGCTGGTATTTGTTTTTTTTCTTTTGCTTGCTCCGGATGTAAAAACCCATCTGAGCCTTCTTTCGCGTCTCTCCTGCTGTCTGAGAACCCCAGAATTTTATGCTCTTCTGGCCCGAAGGCCTGGAAGGGAAGATCTCATGAAAGCACTCACGATTTATGATCAGGGGCTCTTGAAGCGTGGGGAGATACGTTCATGAAGGGAGCGGACAGAGTCGCAGGGGGCTGGCATTGGCTTCGGTCCCATATGGATCCTCAGCTTTTTCTGATTGCTCTGGCCATCCTGGTAGGGCTCTGCGGGGGGCTTGCCGCCGTGCTTCTCCATCATCTCATTGAAATGGTTTTTTCGTTTCTGTCGGGGCATAGACAAGTTCCATGGGCTTTTCTGTTTCCGGCAGCGGGAGCAGCCGGAGCTGTTTTTTTTATGGAGAAGGTTGTCCGGGAAGACAACGGTCATGGGGTGCCGGAAGTAATCTATGCCATCAGCCGTCATGGAGGACTGATCCGGTTACGCTCTTCTTTTTCAAGAATTCTTGCCAGCAGCATGACCATCGGCAGTGGCGGTTCCGCCGGGCCGGAGGCACCTGTGGTCATGAGCGGGGCTGCCATTGGTTCGAATATAGCACGGATGCTGGGTCTGAATGAACGGCAACGTGTGGTTCTGGTTGGTTGTGGGGCAGCCAGTGCCATTGGTTCCATTTTCAACGCGCCTGTGGCTGGCATGGTTTTTACCATGGAAGTTCTTTTGGGGCAGTGGCGCAGCAGTCATCTGGTGCCCATAACCATTGCAGCCGTAACAGGTACGCAGCTGAGCCGAAGACTTCAGGGAAATCAGATACCTTTTGAGAGTGCGGCATTCGGGATTCAGATTCATGATATCATGGCCTCCGTCGGGCTGGCGGTGACCACCGCGGTTGTGGCCATTCTTCTGATACGCAGTCTCCGTGGCATGGGTGGTGTTTCATCCCGTGTGGCATCGGTGTGTCGTCTTTCGTTATGGATGAAAGCCGGGGTGGGAGGTCTCTGCGTAGGGGTTATGGGTGTTTATTTTCCTGTTGTTCTGGGTGAGGGATACCATGCCGTGCGGGAAATGATTGCAGGGCAGTTTGCAGCAGGAATAGGAGTGGTCGTGCTGGTTCTCGGGGCTAAAGTGCTGGCTACGGCCTTTACGTTGGGATGGGGTGGCGTGGGGGGAATCTTTGCTCCCGGCCTGGTGATTGGAGCTATGACAGGCCTGCTGTACCACCGGATTCTTGTTTATTTGTTTCCTTCCACGGCATGGGTGAATGAGGGGTGTTTTGCTCTTCTCGGTATGGCCGGATTGTTAGCGGGGGTTCTGCAGGCACCCTTGACGGCCATTTTTCTGATTTTTGAAATCACCGGCGGGTATGAAGTGATGCTGCCTTTAATGGTTGTTTCCGCTTTGTCTTCCATTCTTTGCCGTTATGGTGAGCCTGCATCCATTTATCTGAGGGATCTTGAGGCAAGGGGGGAGTTACTTCGACCCGGTACGGATGGTCGGGTACTGCTGGACCTGCGTATTCCTGAAATAATGGAAAAAGATTGTGCAACCATCAACAGGAATATGCTTTTGAAGGAGTTTGTGCAGTTATTGCGCAATTCCAGAAGAAATTTTTTTCCGGTGGAAGACGATGCCACGGGCCGTTTTGTGGGTATGGTTCATCTCGACGATGTGCGCCCCTACCTTCTGGATGAGATGCTGTACGAAACGGTTCTCATGGAACAGCTTATGCAGAGGGATGTGGCTGTGGCGCATCCGGATGATGAGCTGCAGGATGTTCTGGATACCATGGACAGGCTGGGGCTTTTCAGTATGCCTGTGGTGGCGGATCATCGTTTTATGGGCATGATATCCAAAGCAACGCTGCTGGACCATTACCGCAAGGAGCTGCGGGTACAGACCAGTGATGGCTGACGCAGGAGAAATTTGTGAATCCCAGATTACTGCACGTTTATCAGAATACTCCCACAGGCAGGGAAGCCCTGCTCCAGACATCTTTTTTCTGCAGGATGATGGGCGCTGCCCCCGTGATTTATTTGCCGGAAAGCCCTAGATTTCTAATGTATTTCGAAAAAAAGGTGGTTCAGGTTGATCTGGAGGGTTTTCATGAAAACAGGGAAGGTGTCCGGGAATGGCGCTCACGGGCATCGGATATTCTTGCAGAAGCAGGGCTGGATGCCCACTTTTTGGAAATTCGCCACAGAACAACACCGGATCTTCCTGATGTACCCGTGGATTTTGACTATATGACCTGCCCCGTTTCCCCCTTTCCCCGGTTTCCAGTTTATTCGGAGCTGGGAATGCGCAGATTGACAGCTGTAGCTCCTTTTACTTTACTGCTTCCTTCTCCTGTGGCCAGGGAATGGAAAAGTCTGGTGGTTTTTTATGAGGGTTCCGGTCAGGGGGAGGGTGTGCTGGCTGCCGCACTGATGATGGCCCGAAATGCAGATCTTCCCCTTGATCTGTTTACTTTCGGAAGTGCTGACAGTGTAAGAGATCTGCCTTTTGCTGGTGCTATCCGTCATATTTTTTCCGGTAATAAAAACGGAAAAAGAGAATCTTTGTGGATGAATGTCCCCCATGATGCCCTGGCAGTGATGGGGGCTTCACATCGAAGCTGGCTGCGGGAGAGATTCGGCTTTACCCTTAAAAAGGAGTTCCGCCGCAGAATGGCATCGGCTCTTTTGCTGACGGGTCCGGTTGCCCAGGAGCGTTACATGCGTATCTGGGAAAGACGAATGGGTTCCTGAAGCATGGTGCGGGCACTTATGGCGAACTGTTCTGTAATATCGGAAACATAAAAACGGTGCAGGTTGGTTTTTTCCAGCTGAGCATCCATATCCGGGTGCTGACGGAGGTAGTCTGTTACGGTCTGTGCAACGCAGCTTCCGGAGTCAATGATACGGACATGTTTGCCGATTTTCCGGTGGATGATTTTTTTGAGAATGGGATAATGGGTGCAGCCCAGAATAAGGCTTGTCACCTGCCTTGTTTTTAAAGGGTTGAGATATTTTTTGACAATCCGGACAGTTTCCGGCGTGTGCAGCCAGCCTTCTTCGACAAGCGGAACCAGGAGGGGGCAGGGTACGGAATGTACGGTGGCATCTGGACGCAGGGCTTTGATCTTGCTTTCATAAATACCGGAACGGATGGTTGCCCGAGTGCCGATTACGCCGATTCGTAAGGATCCTTTAGCATTGACGGCAGCCTGAACCGCAGGGTCCACTACTTCAAATACGGGCAGGTGGAAAGAGGCTGTAACGGCTTCCATGGCTGTACTTGCTGCGGAATTACATGCTATTATAATAATCTTTGCACCGTTCTCAACAAGAAAACGGGTGTTTTCCATGGCGTATTGCCGAACGGTTTCAGGGCTTTTGGATCCGTATGGCATCCGGGCTGTATCCCCGTAGTAAAGAATATTGTATCCGGGAAGGGCCTGCATTATGGCGCGCACCGTAGTGAGGCCTCCGATACCGGAATCAAAAATACCTATCATGAAAGTTGCTTTCAGTGCCTTTTTTCCGCAAGGTCGGAAAGGGGCTGGAAAGGATGGTTGGATGAAATTTGATACCAATCCCATGCGCCAGGAAATATTTACTCTGGGGCTGGAAGTGGATGTGATTTCCGCATATCTTTGTTGCTGTGGTCTTGCTGCTGACGGGGCTCTTTCCCGTGACCGCCTTCTGCATGTATGGAACCAGGATGAAGGGGTTCTGGACATGGCCCTTGCGGTATTGGAGGCACGCAATATTGTCACCCTGTTCAGGCAGGAAAAAGGGGCCTGTTATCAGATACATCCGCCGGAGCAATGGCTTGTTCCGGTCTGAATCCGGGTCTGGTTTTCTGCAGGGAGGCAAGGGTCTGGTTATAAACGGCCTGTGCAGGAGCCTTCTGGATAATACCCGGGCAGGCATCACCCATCAGCTGCCAGTTGCCGGGCTGGCGGAGTACGGCAGGGATAAAGGGCCATTCGCGGCACATTCTGGGTTTTACGGGGTGGATGCTGCAGATGTGGTCTTTTTGAAAAATGCAGCGATTCTCTTCATCAACAGCCAGAACGGGTCCCCTGGCTGCCTCCTGGCAGCAGCTTTCCCGGAAAACGGTTTCAGAAAGACCGGTGAAACGGGCAATGGCATGAATATCCTCGCTGCTGACATAGGTACCGCCGAAGCCTTTGCAGCATTCGCCGCATTGTTTGCAATCAAAGACTGGATTTTCAAGTGACATGACGTCGTGACTCCAATGCGCGTTTGAGTGTGACCTGGTCAATATATTTGAGATCCCCTCCCATGGGAATACCCGACGCTATACGTGTGATGCGGACGGGGAGTCCTGCCAGCTGTTCTGCAATATAGGCCGCTGTGGCTTCACCTTCCACCGCCGTTCCCGTGGCCAGAATGATTTCCCGAATCTCTTCGGTTCGGGTACGGAGTAAAAGTTCCCTTATGCGGATGTCTTCCGGCCCGATGCCATCCATCGGAGAGAGGACTCCCTGCAGTATATGGTATACCCCCTTAAAACCGGAGGCTGCTTCCACAGCCATCATGTCTGCAGGTCTTTCCACCACACAGATAATTCCGGGGTCCCGTGCCGGGTCCCGACAGACAGGGCAAAGGTTGCTTTCGCTCAGGGCAAAACAGCGTGAGCAGAGACGCACATTGGCTTTCAGGGCAAGGATGCTCTGGGCCAGCCCCCGTACTTCATCCCCGGAAGCTTTCAGCAGATGGAGCGCCAGTCGTTCAGCCGTTTTCGGACCGATACCCGGAAGGGTGGAAAGTTGTCGGATAACCTGAAGAACCGAAGGCGGGTAGTGCTGCATAGGTAGTGCTGTCTTTCTCGGCCGGATCAGAAACAATTACTGGCAGAACCCAAGAAAAAGGTCCGTTGCGTCTTTGCTGCAACGGACTTTCTGTGAAAGAAGAACTCGCCGGTTATGGGATAAGGTTTTTCTGGCTGCAAGGCCGGGTAAAAAAACCTGTGCTGGAATGTGCAGAACCGGAAAGGTTTGAAATGTATCAGAATAGCCCAGGGATTTTCATGCCGCCGGTGAGCTGGCCCATGGCGGAAGACATCATTTCCTGGGATTTCTGAAGAGCATCGTTTACGGCTGCAATGAGAAGATCCTGCAGCATTTCAATGTCTTCCGGATCGACAACTTCTTTTTCCACGTGGATGGAGAGGATTTGCTGTTTGCCGTTTGCCACGACACGAACCATGCCTCCACCGGCGGAGGTCTCAACGGTTTTGTCGGCCATTTCAGCCTGCATTTTCTCCATTTGCTGCTGGAGTTTTTGGGCCTGTTTCATCATCTGACCCATGTTCCCCATGCCTTTCATGACGCCTCCTTAAAGGAAAGAGATCTCAGCAACCCTGCCCTTGAAAATTTCCAGTGCGTCCTGCACAAGGGCATGGGTTGCCGCTTCATTCCGTAAAAGTTCTTTTTCAGACTGATTGTGAAGGGCTTCGGTACCATCTGCTCCCGTGGTTGTAATGGTAAGCTGCAGCGGATTCCCGAAAATTTCATGGATGAGTTGTTCCACAAGCTGGCGGGTTTTTTCATTGCTGAGCCTCGATACGGAATACCCCGAACCCTGAACTTCCACTTCCATACTCTGATCGTCAAGCTTTTTCAAGGCTGTTTTGGTTGCAAGGAGCTCGCCCATGGACGGGCTGGCTTTGCGAAGCCGGGCAATGAGGAGTTTCCAGCCCTCTTCAGGATTGACAAGGTTGTTTGATTTTGCAGGCACATAATTTTTCGGGGAGGCCTGGGGGCTGTCCGCCTGGACTTGTCTGGTTTGGGGGGGCTCTGCTGTGACAGGCAGGGATACATTGCCCTGCGGTGGACTGTCCGGTCTTTTTGTGAAAGGAGGCGATGGGCGGATGGCATAGTCTCCATAGGGTTGAGGGGAGGATGTTGCAGAAAGGAGATGGTGGGGGTGCTCTGAAACAGTCTCCGGGTCAAAAAGCGGCGGCAGGAACTGTTCGGTGGCGGTTTCATGAGTTTCTGGTGTGGCAGGGTCTGCCAATGCAGGAGAGGGGATACCAAAGGCGTTGGGTGGGTGGCTGTCGACATTTGTTTTGTGATTGGCATGGATTTTATCCTCCATGCGTGCGGATTTTCTGCTGGAGAGGGGTGCATCCTGTTCAGACTTGTCGAGAATATCGTTACGCAGGGCATCCAGTCTTTCCACAAGGCGATCAATGGAAAGGGCAGGCTTGAGGCGCAGGCAGCGCAGCAGAAGGGTTTCCATGGCAATTCTGGGGTGGGATGCGTGCCGCAAGGTGTGCTCTTCAGCCATGAGCATGTCGAGAAGGCGGGAAAGATAGTGCGCCGATGCAGGGCCAGCCTGTTGAATGAGATCTCTGGCACTTGTTTCCGGGATATCCAGAAGTTCCATGCAATTCTGATGGCTTACCTTGACCACCAGAAGATTGCGGATATGAGAGGCGATGTCTGCGTGAAACTTTTTGAAGTCCACACCCGCATCATGGAGTTCCCGGATAATGGAAAAAACGGTTTCCGTATTCCCATGAAGTATGGCTTCTGTTATTTGAAAGGACTGGCTTCGTGCGGCGATACCAAGTATGGCCGCAACATTTTCCCTGCTTCCCTGGGATGAGTCCAGCCCGGCTATGACCCGGTCGAGAAGGCTCAGGGCATCGCGCACGGACCCGTCTGCTTCCCTTGCGATCATATCCAGCCCGTCATTGTCCAGCTCTACGGATTCGGCCTTGCAGAGGGTTGCAAGATGACTTGTCAGCAGAGGGGTGGATACTCTCCGCAGATCATGCCGCTGACATCGGGAAAGGATGGTCAAAGGGATTTTATGGGGTTCTGTGGTGGCGAAGAAAAAGAGAACATGGGCAGGAGGCTCTTCCAGTGTTTTGAGCAGTGCATTGAAGGCTGCCGTAGAAAGCATATGAACTTCATCAATGATGTAGATTCTGTACCGGCTGTGGGCTGGCATATATCCAAGGCCTTCCCGCAGGTCTCTTATCTGGTCCACGGAATTGTTGGATGCGCCATCGATTTCCATTACGTCCACACCGTTGCCTGCGGTAATTTCCCGGCAGGACCGGCATTGGTTGCACGGGTTTGGAGAGGGTCCTTCGGCGCAGTTCATGGCTTTTGCCAGAATGCGTGCAATGGATGTTTTACCAGTTCCTCTCGGACCACAGAACAGTATGGCATGGGCAATCCGGTCGGCAAGGATGGCATTCTGCAATGTCTGGGAGACATGTTCTTGAGCAATGATTTCTGAGAAGGATTGGGATCTGTATTTGCGGGCCAGCACCAGATAGGACATGAGAAGAGCTCCTTGCCGTAAGTTTGTATTCCATAGACCCTAAAACAAAGAAACCCCGCCGTAAAGGCAGGGCTTTTATTTGCACGGCATTGTATATGGCGGAGAGGGGGGCCGCCGTCCATATGTTGCGCCATGCCGTTATGTGTAGTTAAAACCCTTTGGTTTTCAGGATGTTGTGTGTTTTTATGTGAAATGGTGTTGCATGATTTTTTCCTTTGTTCTACGTTTTGGCTTGGTACCGGACTTGGTACCATAAAGGAGCCGAAATGAGAATACATGAAAAGCTAAGTGCTGCAAAGGTAAAATCCCTTCCCCCAGGAAGATATGTAGATGGTGGCGGTCTCCATCTTTTGGTGAGAAAGACCGGATCTCGTTCATGGGTTTATCGCTGGCAACGGTTGGGGAGGCAGCGGGATATTGGTCTGGGGCCATACCCTGATGTGTCCCTTAAGGCTGCACGGGAAAAGGCGGCTGAGCTACGGGCCATGGTACAGCGGGGCCAGGTTCCAGCCATTGAAAAGCCACAGCCGGAATTAACATTCGCTGAGGTTGCCCTTGCTTGCATAGAAAGCCGAAAGGCCGGGTGGAGCAATAAGAAACATGCCCAACAGTGGGAGAATACGCTTGCACAATATGCCTTTCCGGTGCTCGGGTCCATGGATCCAAGACACATCCAGGCACCAGACGTTATCCGTGCTTTGAAATCCATATGGAATGATAAACCTGAAACCGCTTCACGGGTGCGTCAGCGGATTGAGACTGTTCTCGACCATGCAAGGGTAAAGGGGCTTCGGGAAGGGGATAACCCGGCTTCATGGAAAGGAAATCTTGACAGCGTTTTTCCAAAACGAACGGCAGTTGCTGGTGTCAAGAATTTTGAGGCTGTCCCCTTTACGCTGTTGCCGGGTCTTTATAAGAGTTTGAAAAAATCGGAATCTGCTTCCTCTTTATGTTTGCGCTGGATCATCCTTACTGCTTGCCGTTCTAATGAAGGCCGTTCTGCCATGTGGTCTGAAATAACCATTGAGCGGGGTTGCTTGTGTTGGACAATTCCAGCAGCCCGGACGAAAACAAAGAGGCCGCATTCTGTACCCCTTACGGATGAAATGAAAAGCATCATTGAGAATGCCAAAAACTACGATGATAAAAGTGGCTTTATCTTCCCTTCTCCCAGCGGTTCAGTCCTTTCCGATGTTGCCGTATCCAAAGCCTTAAAAAGCAGATTGGAGCCAGACCAGAAGGGTACCGTGCATGGTATGAGGTCTTGCTTTAAAGACTGGTGCCTTGAGAAGCAGCCATTGATACCGGATCATGTTTCGGAAGCCTGCCTTGCCCATGTATCCGGGGATCGTGTCCGGGATGCTTATGCCCGGACAGATCTCCAAGACCAGAAGAAAGAGCTGCTTCACAGGTGGAATATCTTCTTGGTATCCGGAGAGAGAAGGGGGTAGTGTCGCACGTCTCAAAAACAGGATTTTTATCTTTTATATACTTTTATTTCATACTGTTATGATCGTTGTTTGTTGCCGAAATAGTGTCGAAAAATTGTCGCAATGTAGTCTCAAAAAGGAGGTTTTTGTGGATAACAAGGACAGCAGGCAAGAAAAGGAACTTTCTTTCCCGCTGACAGAGGTGCAGAAAAAGGAGGCACTATCGGACAAGGAGAGGGAGGAAGAGCTTTCTTCCCTGTTAGCAGAGGCGAAGGAAAAGCTCAAAGCGATCAAGGAATACAGGGAAAAGATGGGGTGGTAGTGCAAGAAGGAAATAAACCCGCCCCTTGAGGGACGGGCCATGTCTAAGCCTGAGCGTTTTCTTCCAAGTAAGTTGATACGGCTTCCGCCAGTAGGCCGGATCTGGTTTTGCCATGCCTGCCCCGATAACTGTCAATTTCACGAAGGAGGCTTTCGGGAAGACTGATATTGACCCGGACGGACTTTTCATAGGAGCGCATTATCCTACTATCCAAGATCACCGGGACAACATCTCCCCCGTTTGTCTGGGACTTGATCTTTTCCCTTGGGGATGCCGTGGGTTTTTTGTCCAGACCAGCCAGGGAAGCAGCCAAGGCATCCGTGGCCATCCTGAAAGCTTCATCCCAATCCTTTCCAAAGGTGGCACATCCGGGGATGTCCGGGAAATAGACTTCCGTAAATCCTTCTTCGCCTACTTCAAAAACAGCATAATAGTATTGCATGTGGCCCTCCTTCTATTTTATGCCAGCGGCTTTAAGGATCTTTTCCGCTGTCCCCTTTGGTATGTCCCGTGGATTTCTGGGGATTGGGATTCTGGGGAATCCCTCTTTCGTCCAGATTTCATGAACGCCGCCTTGCTCTTGCTGGAACCCTGCCTTTTTTAAGAGTCTTACCAGTTCACTTTTTTTCATGGATGTCAGAACCCTTTCTTTGAAAAAGAATAAGTGTGTAAAGACACAAAATCAAGCTTTTTTTGTGTCTTTACACAAACAGAACCCTTTTTCAGAAATACGGTTTATTTTGGGTATACCCTTTGGACACCAAGAAAAGCCCATTGCTACACTTGAAAAAATCCCATAAAAACAAGTTTACTTTTTCCTTGACACCGCATCAGGTAAACCGTATATGTAAACCATGGTCTAAATAAACCAGACAATAAGGGGGAATCATGGGAAACGGGAGCCGGGTGTTTGCATATCTTCGAGCATCGACAGCGGATCAGGACGCAACCAGAGCAAAAAAAATGTTGGATACCTTTTGCCATGAGCAAGGGGCATCCATTTCAGGGTATTTTGTGGAAAATGCTTCGGGCGCAACCCTGGACAGGCCGGAATTGATGAGGGCCTTGGCATTCATGCAGGAAGGGGATGTGCTTCTCCTTGAACAGGTGGACCGCCTCACAAGGCTTAAGTCTGCGGAATGGGAGAAGCTTCGGTCCATTATCGAGGGAAAAGGGATTCGTCTTTGTGCGCTGGATCTGCCCTTTACCTTCCCGGTGCTGGAAAAAAAGGAATCTGTTGCTGAGGATGATTTTCAGCAGCGTATCGTGGCAGCCATAACGGGGATGATGCTGGATGTTTTGGCGGCGGTTGCCCGAAAAGACTTCGATGATCGCCGGAGAAGACAAAAGGAGGGAATTGCCAAGGCGCAGGAGCAGGGGAAGTACGCAGGACGCAAGAAGGATGAACAAAAACGGAATCAGATCCTTGCATTACGGGAGAGGGGCTTGTCGTACTCTGAAATTGAAGATTTGCTTGCGTGTAGTCGCAGGACCATATCACGGGCGGTCAAAGGGGTTTGAATATGGTGGATAGCACGGGCAGGCCCGGAGGACTGCCCGGAAGTAGAGGTTAGGGGACTTCTGAAATGTCAAAAAAATTTTGACATAAGGCAAAAAGGATTTCATTTGCAAAATATTTTATTTGGGCAATGACAAACATCCTATTTTCCTCACCAATATGTTCCCATCCCTCTTCAAGAAGGCTTGTCCAATCCCTTATTTTGTGGGCAAAAAGTTCGGTTCTGATCGCTCGATCAAAACAAATATCTATTTTTTCTTCAAGGGTCAGGTCATTCATGGCAACTCCTTTCATGCGGTGAAAAGAATGGCCGCCTGCTCAAATAGGGTAGGCGGTTCTATACGGGTTGGAACTACCGGAAATAGGCAACCGGCCCCTCCGAAGAGGGCCACGTATAGAACCGCCATAAGTGGGATGCAGGTATGAAATAAAAATGCGCCTGCATTTTTTGTGGGGGCGCTATGCTCCTATTTTGCCGGGGTTCCAATCCCGACCATGGTCTTTTTCCATGGTGGAGTTAGCTTGTCATTTTTCCCGTGGTTCTGCAAGTCCTTTTTCCCGTCCATTTTGAATGTATTCCTCTCTTGCCTGCCATGAAGGTGAAAGGCTACTGCCTCACAGTTAAAAAAGCTGTCCCCTGATTTTCTTCACATGCGCTCATAAAAAGACAATATGCGGAAAGCTCACGAACAGACTTTCAGGGCGATATTTTTTGAGGTCTGACCGGATGCCTTCCTTTTCTCCTTGTTTTTGCTTCCGTAAAGCCTCAATCCCTTTGAATTAAAAATATTTTTGATTTGCGGAAAAATTATTTGTCAGAAAAGAAAAATCGTCTTAAAATACCGCAAGATGACGGGTTATTTTGGAGTTGTTGGTGGTGGAAGAACCAGAAACACGCTTTTTGATGGAGGATTTTTTATCATGGAAGAGAAAAAAAATAAGCCAAAAAATCACCCCAAAAAAGGTGATGTTATTCTTGTTGAGCCAATTAAATCAAAGCAAAAAATAGAAGAAATCAGGGCATTGCTGAAGGGGCAGAAATCAGGCAGAGACTTGGCCTTGCTTGAGTTGGGTGTAAGCTCAAGTCTACGGGCCGGAGACTTCCTTAATTTTCGGATCAGCGATGTTCGAGAGCTTGTCCGATCGGGGAGCTTCCAGTTGAGAGAACAGAAAACAGGCAAGGTGCGCAGGGTTGGAATCAATAACAAGGCCATGACAGCCATTGAAATTTATTTAACGGAAAGGCTTTCCCGTGGTGCGGAGGATGAAGATTTCTTTTTTTCCGGCCAACGGAACCCAGGAAAGCAACCTATGACTACTTCTTGGCTGACACGGCTCCTGAAAAAATGGGCATCAAGTGTGGGGATTTCTGGAAATTTTGGCAGCCACAGCCTGCGCAAGACCGGGGCTTACCATCGGCATCAGGGCGGGTGTTCTCTTGCAAGCTTGTGTGTTTGGTTAGGCCATTCCGGGGAGCGCATGACCGCCCGGTACATCGGTATCGATCTAAATGAAATAGAAAAACTAAATAATTTTGAAATCTGAGTTTATGGCGGCAGGAGGGATTTTTCATAAACAGACAAGGGGGCTTCATGCATTTTCGCACTTAATACGCAAAGAACGGCGCACTTTCGGCGCACCATCGCAAGAATTACTTATAGCTGGCCTTTTGGTGGATGCGCAGCGTCCGGCAGATGGAAAATCAAAAAAGATGCGTAGCCGTTGGAAGATGGGACAGGGCAAGAAAAAAAACGGATTCCTTGTCCGGGGCTTGACACAAGAAAAAATCTAAAGTAGCGTTGATACAAGATAGCCCGTGCTTTTCCGTGGGCGATACATCATGTAGCACACGAGGACCACAAGGCCCGGTGCAGAAAACCCGTAACAATGGGTGATCTGTTCCGGGCTTTTTTTTTCTACAACAAAAAAAAGGAGCTTTATATGTGCGTTCAAGTGATTGTCCACGGCGGTTTTAATGTGCCGGAAAATTTCATCCGTGATCTGTATTGGAGAATTGGCTTAGAAGGAAAAAGTTCATTTTTTAATGGTCGCAGCGAGGATGATTTTTACAGTGCTATTCAGAGCGGGAATCTGGGTGTTTTTTCTGTGATTTTTAAGAACAAAATTCCATCAGGAGCCATTTTCACAAGGGGCATAGCTCCACGGGTGGCCGCCTTCTCCATGGTTTCCTTTGGACAAGGGCTTTCGGTTTCAGATGCCAGGGAAGTTCTTTCATTTTTCCGGCAGCCGGATGGTGAAGAAATTTTATCAGAAACACTTCTTGCCGCTGTTCCCAGCGGCAGCGAGGATCATCATTTTTTCCGGGAATCAGGGTGTTTTGATTTTCCCCTGGACGATCTTGGGGCAGCAGGAACTACCTTGATATTATTCCGTGGTGAGGTGTGAAAAACGAACGAGAGTTTTTGACTTATACGTTTAGGGGCAACATGGATGCTGTCCGATTCATTGAAGTTTTAGGTGGCATTTCTCAGGTATGGGACGACTTGATTGACAAAGACAGGCATGTTGGCGAAGCGGAAATCAATAATGTTTTTTGTGACTGTCTGTTGCTCATCCCCGAAAATCCATTTTTCCAAAGAAACATGAAAACCCTTGTCCCGCTGATGCGGCAAACCATCTTGGATTATGTTGCCAGCGTGGAACTAGAGAAGGGCTGCCAGCATGAAAGGAGTATATCTTTTGTGCTTCGAGACAGCATGGTGGGCTTGGTTCATCACATTTCTTTTTTGGTGGGAGGGATGCGTTGGGCTGCAAAAACAGGGTCTGTAATCAGGCGTTTTTTTCACGATGAAACGCTTGCACAATATGAAAGGAATCTTCCTATGAGCGTGGGGGGCGGCGGTGGAGGAAGCGGTGTTGATAAAGAACACAACGCTAAAATGGCTGCACTAGCTGAACGAAGCATGGATATGTCTGAAGAGTACCACGATCTTTGGAGGCGCAGCTATCGGCCTTTGGAAGAAGCCCAAATGAGAGCAAACATGGCAATGATTCCTGACGAGGTGAATCATCACCAAGCCCAGCTCCGATACGGAACAGCACAAGCCGATGCACAACGAGGACTCCTTCCCCAGCAGACGGGTCTTGCATCGGCCCAGATAGATTCTCAGCTTTCCCTTCTCCCCCAGCAGACGGAGCTTGCCAAGGCGCAAATGGATTACGGGATGACGCAGGCCAATGCAGGCCAGCAAAAAACCATGATGGGATTGGGGGCTACGCAGTCTCTATATAGTGATGTCATGGCAGGGCCGGACCTGAAAGGGGCTTCGGATCTGGCCGGGTCGCAGATGGCCGCAGGATTCCAGGGGGCAGCGCAGAAAACCGCTGCGGATGCATCCCGCATGGGCATGGGTAATATGATGTCCGGGCTGGGCGGTTCCAATGTTGGCATGGGTGCTTCCGTTGCTGCGGCAAAGAATCAGGCACGGCGGGACGAAAAGAACACCCACAATCAAAAACTTGGCATGATGGCCGGGCTGGGTGGGTAGGATTTGAACCGGATCCCACTGGACCGCAGTTCGGTGGAGAAGCAAGGATTTGAAATCAGGAAACGAGGACCATATAGGCCCGTCCTGTAATTTTCTCTAATTATAAGGAGGGCTTGTTATGTTTGATTGTAGAGACGAGGGGCAGTGGATGGATAGCTTGGACGCTCACGGATTGCCAGAAGCGTATCACAAGATTTGTGGGAAGCTGGCAGCCCCGCTTTATGTCGGAGTGACAGCGGCTGAGGCGTTAAAGAACATGCTTTTGAAGTTTCCAGAAGCAGCAACTTTCCAAAAAACCGAAAACTTCATGGAGGCATTCTGCAAGTCTGTCTTGGTCCGGCTCCGGGAGGGGCTGCCCATGGAGATCATTTCTGAGGCATGGGGTGGGGATGTTGATGCCCTTCGAGGTGCAGCTTTGGATGTGCTTGGGGCTATCGAAAAAAAAACTTTGAGGCGGGAGAAATGCACTCTTCCCACTGGGCACAAAGCGGGAAAACATCATATTTCAGTTGCCATAAAGGGCCGAAAGGAAAGGTTTTTATGTGTTTAAAAGATAGAATCGGGCGGCTACCAGCACCATCCAGTCGCAGGAGCCGGATTTTGCGGAAGCTTGAGCTAGAGATAGATGGTGTGCTTGCATCCATGGTCAAGGCTGCAAAAAATGGAGACGCTCAGGCCGGAACAGCCCTGCTCAGACTCTGGGCAGGCGAAACCCCTTCGGGGGGATAGCAGACAGTTCCGAACGATGCCCGTTTAGGGGGATTTTTTCACGGACCCCTTCTGACCGGGCATTTTTTTTCAAAAAAAAGACGAAAACCCTATGCTCATTTCCGCCAGAATATTTCAATCGTGCCACCTTGCTCCTTGATTGGTCATACCAATTATGAGTAACGAAAAAAAGGTGTTGTGCTGGAAAGCGACATGATGCAGCCTGCTAGTGGGCTTTTAAATATGTTTGGGGTTGATTAACAGCGTTGCACTTTACGGAGGATAGATAACATGGATAAGGCTTTTTACAGGTCAAAAAATGTATGTGAACTGCTTCAAGTGAACCGCTCCACCATTTGGAGGTGGGTCCGGGAAGGGCATTTCCCTGAACCCCGCCGCTTCGGAGCTGGTAGGCGGCTGATAGGTTGGGATCGAGAGACCATAGAGAGGTTCATTAAGGATCAGGAATAATAAAACCCCCTTGTGGGAGGGGGCTTATTTGGGAAAAGCTGAAATAAATTGATAAAAAACTTTATCATATTGCATGATAAAATCAAGCTTTTCCGCATTTTTTCCATAAAAAAATAGCGGAGTTCATTATATGTATCAATTCTCCTGCGTGAACGTTACGGGTACAGATGCAAGCCCTTCCTTTGGGATTATAAAGCCCATCCGTTCAAAGATACCGCCATCATTGAAAGCCTGCCCGTATTGGGTAGTCTGGAAGCCCAAGGCAAAGCCGGGAGGGTATTCAAAGGTGCCGTATGATCCCAAAATGGGAAAAGCCTCTGACCACAAAAGGGATTCATTCAGCGGTTTTGATGATGCATGGGCTGCATATAAGGCCCATCCATACGGCCCTGAGAATCCGTCCGGGTATGGGGGTATTGGGCTTTATTTCACAGAGGAAAATAGTTTTTCCGGGAGCGACTTGGATCATGTCCGAAATCCCGATACGGGCCGGATTGAACCATGGGCGTTGGATCTGGTGCATGCCTTGGGGAGCTTCACGGAGATTAGCCCTTCCGGTACAGGGCTGCACATCCTTTTGCCGGGCAAAATACCGCAGGATGTTCTCAGGCTGTACGTCAAGGGATCTGACCATTCTTTCCGGTATTCAGGCCGGGGCCAGTATGCAGGACAGGGCATTGAGGCATACAATTTCGACAGGTTTTTCACGGTAACGGGGCGTGTTCCTGGTGGCATGCCAAATGTTCTCCGGAAAGCACAATCAGAAGATTTTCAAAAAGCCTTTGGAAATTGTCCGCTGATTCCGCAGGCAGAAAACAAGATCATGCCTTTTCCTCCTCAGAGGGTGAGTACACAGCCATTCATGGGGCAAAGATTTTCCGATGAAGAAGCGATTTTTTTGCTCAAGTCCCTGCCAAACAATCCGGGGGCGCACATCCTTTTTAGGAGGGGAGCCGGAGAGGGGGCGGATCTCAGTGCCTGTGACTTCTCCCTGTTGGCAGCCCTGAAACAAATCACAGGGGGGGAGCCGGACCAGATGGAAAGGCTCTTTCTCCAGTCTGTTCTGGGGAAGAGGGATAAAGCCAAAAGGCCAGACTATTTAAAGCGGACCATCGATAGGGTGCTGGGTGATATCAGCATTGCGCCCATGGACGAAGTCTTTCTTCGGGGGCTTCTGTCTCCCGTTGCCAGCGTGGTTGCGGTCGATGGTATCCCCGAAAACCCGAAGGAGCTTTTGCATCTCCCGTGGAAATTGGGATCGATTCAGGATTACGTTTTTAACAGGATGCCTTATCCGTGCAGGGCCACAGCAGGGCTTGTGGCGTTGTCGGCCATGTCGGTTATTTTGCAAAAAAAATTCGTGATACAGTCCCAAAAAGGGCTGGGTTTCAATGAGTTTTACATGGTGTTGGCACCGACTGGCTTCGGGAAAGAAAGTCTGCGTGGTGCGGTTCTGGACCTTATGCGTGCAGGCGTTGACAGGTGCAGGATTTCACGGGAAGAAGTTACAGCTTTGCACCATGCGGCCCCTTCTTCTGCTCAGGGCCTGCATCGGCTCCTTGAGGGTAATGCATCCATAGGCCTCCTTGCAGATGAATTTTCAATCTGGTTGGCACAAACAAGGGCCGGAGGGTATCGGGAAGAAACTTTAAAATACGCCATGGAGTGCTACGGACGAGCCATGGGGAGTATTCATCCCGGCCATACGGCCAGCAAGGAAAACCCTTATGAAACCGTTAACCATCCCCGGCTTTCTCTTTTTTGTACGGGAACAAAAGAAAAGCTCATTGAAGGGTTAACCGGGGAACAGGGGCAGACGGGGGCATATAACAGATTTTTGATTTTTATTGGTGATAGGGAGCTCCCCCCCAAAAGGTATGATGGACTCATCTTTGAGCCGGAAGATGGGCTTGTGGCTTTTGTTGCTGATCTTCTGCGGCGTGATCCTGAAAAGGGCGTGGTTCGGTTCTCGAAGGAGGGTTGGGAGAGCTATAAGACTGTTGATCAGAAAACGGCAGAAAGGGTCCGGCGCAAGGATGCGGTGCTTGGCGGGAGGCTTGGCGAGCAAGCCATAAAAATAGCGGGTATGATTGCCGTGGCTGATGGCAGAATGGAAATAGGTGCAGATGACATTGAAACAGCATACGCTATCCGCATGGGCCTGTACCATAGGGCCGCAGCCATCGTTAAGGATGAAGGGAACATCGGGGATCTGCATCCGACAATGGCGGCAGCGGAACAGATTATCGGGGTTTTGAAAAAGCATCCGTGGCTATACAGGTCTGCTCTGGGAAAACATTCCCGGAGGTACAAGACGCTTTCCCCCAGGTGTCAAAAGGATGTGGTGGATCTTCTTTTACGGGATGGGTACTGTGATGCGACTGGTAAGAAGTTGATTTCCTGCATACATAAATAATAAACAGAAACTGATTCAGGAAAGAGGGTGGCTGGCATATGCTGGCTGCCCTTTTTTTTATGGATAAAAGCAAAAGGCAAGCACAGGAGGGGGAGAGAGGGGTTTCCGACAATTGGGACAATTTTGGACGGGGCTTGTCGAAAAAAGAAGGGTGTGAAAGATTTTGTATTTATATATATTTTTTTCTTTTTATTTCTTTTTTTGGACTTTTAGACGGGGGCATGGTGTTGTTTTTCGGGGTGCATCCCCCCTCTGTGATTGATTTTTTCTTTTCAAGATAAAAAAAGGGAGCTGACATGGTGCCAGATCCCTGTACTTAATTTCTGTATAAAAAGCCCTTGGGGTATCAATCGCTTGCCTTGGTACCAGATTTGGTACCATTTTTTAACCTTTCCCCTTAAGTTGCTGATTTTATTAAAGAAAAAAAGTTAAAATGGCGGAGAGGGGGGGATTCGAACCCCCGGTACGCTTTCGGCATACACACGCTTTCCAGGCGTGCACCTTCAGCCAACTCGGTCACCTCTCCTTGCTTGACACGATTCTGTGCCAGACAGGTGAGGATGATTACTCGTTTTTATTCTGGCTGTCAACAGGGGATTTGAAAAAAAGTTGGTTTTCGGGCCAGAGGATGCGAAGAGCTTCGTCACTGTATTCCCCCGGGTTTTTATAAAGAACAAGGGGGGGAGCTACGGTCAGGCCATGGCGGGCCTCCATGCGCCCTTCCACGAGAATCAGTCGTGCCTGGTTTTTGGCAAGGGAGTGGACACACCGCAGATACTTGGGGGTGATGCGATTGTTTGCCATGGTGCTGAGTAGCTCTGCCATGCGGTCAGCAGGAAAAATGCAATACAGCCGACCGCTTTTTTTAAGAAGTTTTCTTGCGGTAAGCACCCATCCTGGGAGATCAATTGTGATTTCATGCCGGGCGGCGGCTTTTTCATTGAGAGGGTTCAGCCGACCGCTGTGGTATTTGAAATAGGGTGGATTGATGATGACGCCGTCGGCTGGCCCCCCGAGGTCCCGTTGGCTCAGAAGGCGCATATCTTTTTCAATGATGTGAATACAATGCTGTAAATTATTGGCAATCACGTTGTTCCGTGCGAGGCTGGCAAGGTCAGACTGAAGCTCAACGGCGGTGACGCGTATCTGTGGTGTCTGTGTTGCCAGAAGAAGGGCCAGAACACCGCACCCTGTTCCAAGGTCAACAAAATGCTCTCCCGGCCGGGGCTGGGCGTGATCAGCCAGAAGCAGCGGGTCGATGGAAAAACGGTACCCTTTCTTATGCTGGTAGATCTGTAATTGTCCCTTTAACAGCGAGTTGGGCGTACAGGCTGTCATGGTGCGCCGATACGTAGTCTGATATCATGGACAATTTTGGATCCGTAGCTTGCATTGAGGCGGTCTGCTATATCAGCTTTGAGAAACTGAAGGTGTTGCATCCATACCGAGCTGGTTACGGAAACAAGCAGACATCCGTCACGGAAGGATACGGGCTTTGCGTTTTTGGTTATTTCCGGCCCAACGGTACTTTCCCAGGAAGCCCAGATGGCCCTGAAGTCGCCCTTGCCGTACCGGGAGTGAAAAGGCTCCAGCGTTTTTGTGAGTGCCGTGCTGATGTGAGAAAAGCGTTTGTTGCGGAATCTTTGATTCATGATGTTCTATTGTGAGGATGGTTTATAAAGGATGCAAGCTTTTGGCTAAAAAGGCTTGTTCCCTATTTCCCTTGACTTGGTGTGCCATGCATTTTATTTTGTAAGAATGTATAATTTGTTATTTTTCTTGTTTTCAGTATTCCATCATTCCAGAAAACTGAAGTGAAGAAGTTGTGTATTTGTCGTTTGGATCAGAAAAAAAAGCAAGTGAAATAAAGAGGGGAGAAGGGGGGAGTCGTTTGAGTGCGATCCGATTAGATGGAGTTTACTTTCTGTACAGCCGTCTTTCAGCAGTAAGCCGGAAAAAATCTTACGCCCGGAAAACGATTTGCGGTATTGTTCCCGGAACAAGATTGTGATCATTGGCCATGGGTATGCATGGATTTCGTTGGTACCCATGAATTTCTGACAGTCAGGATCGGTATTGTATGGTGAAGGATGGTCCCCTTTTTGGGATTTTTGAACCTTTTGGAAGGAAGATGCACACATGAATTGGGACTGGGATAAACTCAGGGACAAGCAGCAGCAGAATGAACGCCGTACGGGTGGAGGTGGCGGTGGTAAGCCACCCCAGATGGATGAAATGGTTGACCAATTGAAAAACATGAAGGTCCCCGGAAGTTTCTGGCTTATTTTTCTTGTGTCTATAGCCGTTCTTATGGGGTTTACCATGTTTTATACCGTCGGAGTTTCCGAAGTTGGGGTGGTGCAACGCTTCGGAAAGTTTGCACGGGTGACAGAGCCGGGTCTTAACTTCAAACTTCCTGCGGGTATTGAAACCGTGAACAAGGTGAAGGTTCGGCTGGTTTACAAGGAAGAGTTCGGATATCGTGAAAATATGGATTCCCGAACCCGGTTTGCGGGTAGTGATATGGAGAATTCCGCGCTCATGCTCACCGGAGACCTGAATGTGGCGCTGGTCCCATGGATTGTACAGTATCAGATCCGGGATCCTTATAATTTCATGTTTAAGGTTCAGGATCCTAGGCAGCTTCTCCGGGATCTGTCCGAGGCTTGTATGCGTCTTGTAGTGGGTGACCGGAGTATCAATGAGGTTATCAGTGCCCGGGAGGAAATTGCCCTTGCCGCCCATGAGATTCTCCAGAGGGAGCTGGATAAGGCAGAGGCTGGTATTCATGTTGTTACTATTGAGATGAAACGTACCAACGTTCCTGAACCTGTGCAGCCATCGTTTAACGAGGTCAACCAGGCAACCCAGGAAAGAGAACAGATGATTTACAAGGCCAAGGAAGAATATAACAGGGCGGTACCTGCGGCAAGGGGTGAGGCTGAACGTGTTATCCGTGAGGCGGAGGGGTATGCCCTGAACCGGGTCAACCGTGCCGAGGGTGATTCGGCCCGTTTCCAGAGTATTTATGCTGAATATGTTAGTGCAAAAGATGTAACAGAGCGGCGTATGTATCTGGAAATGATGCGGAGTCTTCTGCCCACGTTGAAAGATAAATATATTATTGATTCAGATCAGGGTAATGTGCTGCCCTTCCTGAACCTTGGAAAAGAACTCGGGGTGAAGCAATGAATATGAAAGGTGTTCTGGGGGCGGTCCTGGTGGCTGCGTTGCTGCTGGCGTATTCTGCGGCATTTGTTGTGGATGAAACGGAGCAGGCTGTGGTGACGCAGTTTGGTCGTATTGTTGGGGACCCTATCATTGAGCCGGGTCTTAAATTTAAAGTTCCTTTTGTGCAGATGGTAACCTTTTTTCCGAAAAACCTGCAGGCATGGGACGGGGATCCCGGTCAGATACCTACGCTGGATAAGACCTATATCTATGTAGATGCTTTTGCCCGGTGGCGGATTGTGGATCCTGTGAAGTTCTTTCAGTCTATTGGTGCTTTTTCATTGGCAAGGGGCCGTCTGGATGAAATTATTGATCCTGCCATCCGCAACCTGGTAACGTCCAATGCTCTTGTGGAGTCTGTGCGGTGGACAAACCGGGAAATGGATCCTTGGGTGGAGCTGGATGCCTTCGGTGAAGTGGAAACCATTGAAGAAGAGCGTGATAGAGAAGCCTTTGCAAGAGACGACAGCCGGACCCGGGAAATTCGTGTGGGGCGTGAAAAAATCACGGAGCAGATACTTGCTCAGGCTCAGCCGAGGCTGGATGTGTTTGGTATTGAGCTTGTGGATGTAAAGATAAAACGGATTAATTATGTAGAGCAGGTCAGGGAATCTGTTTATAAGCGCATGATTGCTGAGCGCCGTCAGATTGCGGAAAAGTATCGTTCAGAAGGTGTGGGGGAAGCCCGCAAGATTCGTGGTGATAAAGAAAGAGAATTGCAGCGGATTGAGTCTGAAGCATACCGGACCGCCCAGAAAATTCGTGGTGAAGCCGATGCTAAAGTTGTAAAACTTCTGGGAGACACCTATGGGGTTGACCCGGAATTTTATACCTACCAGCAAACCTTGGAAACCTACAGGGAGGCGTTGGAAGGAAGTACGGTTGTGTTCTCTACGGATTCAGATTTTATGAAGTTTATTAACAGGCAGGGCGTGAAGAAGCGCTAGCTGGCGGTATAAAAAAAAGCACCCGGAAACGGGTGCTTTTTTTGTGCCGGAAAAAAGCTGTAAAACTATTTTTTTCTACGCTGATGGCGTGTGCGTGCCAGGAGCTTCCGGTGCTTGTGACGCCGCATTTTTTTTCTGCGTTTTTTAATAACACTACCCAAAACATCACCTCCAGTCTGAAAGGAAAAATTCTTGTTCATCGATCTTTCTGGTAAATCGATAAGTTGTTTTAGTAGCATGCGCCTGCTCTGCTTGTCCATATGATTTTCCGGAAAAACTCATCATGACAGGAGGGGCTTTGCATTTTTCTGAGCACGGGGAGCTCTTTTCAATAGATATGCTGGAAATACTGGATCTGGCCCTGCCGGTTGCAGAAGAGTCTGTTGCCGGGTTTTATAAGATGAGCACTTCGCGGTGGGGGCGTCTGCGGTATGATGTCAGAACGGCTGTTGACCTCCTTCCCCACGAACAGGTGGGGAATGCTTATGCTCAGGTGTTGAGGTATGTAGGAATGCCATGGCAGCGGAGTACATCGGCGGCAGCTTTTACCGTATATCGTATCTGTCTTCAGGATAGTCCGATCCTGGATCGTCTTCGCAAAAGTCCTTTTCTTGAGCTTCTTCCCTTTTTGGTCTATGTGCTTGTGCATGAACTGGTTCATGTGGTGCGGTTTTCAACGCATTTGCAGTTGTTTGAAGCCTTGCCGGAAAAGCGTTTGCAGGAAGAAAGGCGGGTACAGGAGATTACCGGCATGATAGTGGGTGAAATATCTGTGCCGGGTTTAGCGCCTGTATGTTCTTTTTTTTCCGGTCCTGGCGGAGCCAGTGTAGATTTGTTTGAATTTTAAATGTTTGCTGCCTATGGATTTTTGTGAGTGGGAGGGCAAGGGCCTTCTTGACAAGGCAAAAGAACTGACTATCTTTACCACGTTTTGAGTAGCTTGTGTTTTAGCCTTATTTATGACCAGGAGAGCGTGGCATGCCTATTTACGAATATGAATGCACCCAATGTGCGAAGGTTATGGATGTACTTCAAAAAATATCCGATCCTCCTTTGGAAAAATGCCGTTTTTGCGGGGGGGCTGTGCACAAAGTGATGTCACAGACAACCTTTCACCTCAAGGGTGGAGGCTGGTATGTGACGGATTATGGCGGGAGTAAAGCTCCTGTATCACCGTCTGCGGAAACAAGCACTCCTTCTGTGCCGGATACCGATTGATTTTTGGTTTTGCTGTATCGGTATTTTTTGCAGGGGAAGCTTTTTGTCAGAAAAACATCCGTATTTGTTGTGAGTCTCTGTGACTGAATTTTTTCCGGAATTTCGGTTTGCTCTGCTCCTTATCTCTTTTTAGAAACTAAAAAAATATCGAGAGCATCTTTACAAACCTCTGGCCATGCTTATCCTTTCGGCCGGTTCCGGAGTAATCCAAAAAACAGTATTATTTGTCTATTTTTAAAAAGGAGAGATTGTATCATGAACATCAGACCCTTGTTTGACCGTATTGTTGTCAAGCGTACCGAAGAGGCTAAAAAAACCCAGGGTGGCATTATTATTCCAGATACGGCAAAGGAAAAACCTGCGGAAGGAACCGTTATTGCCGTTGGTGCGGGTCGCATGAATGATAAGGGAGAGCGTATCCCCATGGATATTAAAGTGGGTGATCGTGTTCTTTTCAGCAAATACGGCGGCAATGAAGTAAAAATGGCTGGTGAAGAATTCCTGATGATGTCTCAGGATGATGTTTATGCGGTTGTGGATGAGGCCTGATGGATTCCTCTGTGCCAGGACTATAATGGCTTAGAATCCAACGGATCATCAGTTTTTCGATTGCAGATCTTCATTATGAATTGCAACCAGATTGTAAACGGAGAAAAATACCATGGCTAAAGAAATAATTTATAGCGAAAATGCCCGCGCAAAAATGCTGAAGGGTGTCAAAAGTCTTGCCGATGCTGTTGTGGTAACCCTGGGGCCCAAAGGACGCAATGTTGTCATTGAAAAATCATGGGGTTCTCCCACGGTAACGAAAGACGGCGTAACGGTTGCCAAGGAAATCGACCTTGCAGACAGGTTTGAAAACATGGGGGCCCAGATGGTGAAGGAGGTTTCCTCCAAGACCTCTGACATGGCTGGTGACGGAACCACAACCGCTACTGTTCTTGCCAGGGCTATTTATGAAGAGGGGCAGAAGCTTGTTGTAGCAGGAAACAACCCCATGTCCATCAAACGTGGTATTGATAAGGCAGTCGAAGTTGCGGTGAAAGAGCTCGCTAAGCTTAGCAAGCCCACCAAAGACCGCAGAGAAATCGCACAAGTCGGTACCATATCCGCAAACAGCGATGAAACCATTGGAAATATCATTGCTGATGCCATGGAAAAAGTGGGCAAGGAAGGGGTTATTACCGTGGAAGAAGCCAAATCCATGGAGACAACCCTGGATGTGGTTGAAGGCATGCAGTTTGATCGTGGCTATCTGTCTCCTTACTTTGTAACGGATACGGAAAAGATGGTATGTGAGCTTCAGGATGCCTACATCCTTCTCAGCGAGAAAAAAGTCAGTAACATGAAAGATCTGCTTCCCATCCTGGAGCAGGTTGCCAAAATGGGTAAGCCTCTTGTTATCATATCTGAAGATGTTGATGGTGAAGCATTGGCAACCTTGGTTGTGAATAAGCTGCGGGGAACTTTAAGTGTGGCTGCCGTCAAAGCTCCTGGCTTTGGTGACAGAAGGAAGGCCATGCTGGAGGATATTGCCGTTCTGACGGGTGGTCAGGTAGTATCAGAAGAAATGGGTATTACGCTTGAAGGTCTTCAGCTCACCGACCTAGGCAAGGCTAAGGGCATTACCATTGATAAAGAAAATACTACCATTGTGGATGGTGCCGGCTCCCGTACGGCTCTGGAAGCCCGCGTTAAGCAGATTCGTGCTCAGATAGATGAAACATCATCTGATTATGACCGTGAAAAACTTCAGGAGCGTCTTGCCAAGCTGATCGGTGGTGTTGCTGTGATCAGTGTGGGTGCGGCAACTGAGACGGAAATGAAAGAGAAAAAGGCGCGTGTTGAAGATGCTCTCAATGCAACCCGTGCGGCTGTTGAAGAAGGTATTGTGCCTGGAGGCGGAGTTGCTCTTGTACGCTGTATGGCTGCCCTTGAAAAGGCAAAGTTCAAAGCGGAAGAAAAACTGGGCGTACGAGTGATTATGCGCGCCATGGAAGAACCTCTGCGCCAAATAGCCAACAACGCGGGTGTTGAGGGCTCTGTTGTCATCGACAAGGTAAAGCAGGGAGAAGGTTCTTTTGGTTACAACGCCGCAACGGATGTTTACGAGGACCTGATTGAAGCAGGTGTCATTGATCCGACCAAGGTTGTGCGTTTTGCCCTGCAGAATGCGGCCAGTGTTGCTTCTCTTATGCTGACAACGGAAGCAATGATTGCTGATAAGCCTGAAGAAAATGCCGGCGGCGCAGGAGCCGGTGCTGCAGGTATGGGTGGCATGGGCGGTATGGGTGGTATGGGCGGAATGATGTAAGACTTTCGCTTGTAGTTTCAGGTTGTTGAGTATGGGCCCCGATGCATGTATGTGCATTGGGGCTTTTTCGTTAAGTTGTAGGGTGGAATCGAATTGTCCGCCTTTTCTTGACAGTGGCCGCACTGTCCTATAATTATGGAAGGTGGTATAGTTCTGCTTAGAACTGTTTTTTTGTATTGACTGCATGGGTGTTCCCTAGGAGTTATCATGGCCCACGATTCTCTGAGTCTTCTTACTGTTCTTGGTTCCGCTGGCACTGTTGTTAAGCTTGTCCTGTTGGTTTTGCTTCTTTTTTCTGTAATTTCATGGGCTATTATTTTCATCAAGTATTTTTCCCTTCGCCGTGATTACAGAGAATCCGTGCGCTTCCAGGAGTTTTTCTGGAAGGGGTCCAATCTCTCTGATGTTTATTCCAAAATGAAACATATGGGAGAGAGTCCGGCTGCGCGTGTTTTTCGGGCAGGGTATAAAGAACTGAAGGCCGCCGGTAAGGCGGGAGATGGGGATACCCTTGGCAGAAGGGCTGCGGGCATGGATACTCTGAAACGAACGTTGGACAGAACCTGCTCATCGGAAATGACCCGGATGGGGCAGCTTGTTTCATTTCTTGCCACCTGCGGCAATACAGCACCGTTCATCGGTCTCCTTGGAACAGTCTGGGGCATTATGGATGCTTTCCATGGAATCGGTATAAAGGGGTCCGCGAGCCTCGCTGTTGTGGCTCCCGGTATTTCTGAAGCTCTTCTCGCCACTGCCATTGGACTTGCGGTAGCAATCCCTGCCGTAGTTGCCTACAATACCTTTTTGCATAAAATCAGAACCATTGGCTCTGAACTTGAAAATTTCTCGTCAGATTTTCTGAATATTGTGGAGCGGGATCTTCACCGTATACAGGGAGACTCCTGATGGCCACAGGATTTCGAAACAATGAAATGCTCAGTGATATCAATGTGACTCCCTTTGTGGATGTCATGCTGGTTTTGTTGATCATGTTTATGGTAACCGCACCAATGATGCAGCAGGGTGAGGAAGTATCTCTTCCGCAAGTGGACTCCGCCCCGCTGGAAGAAAGCCGGGATCCACTTATGCTTGTAGTGGATAGGGACGGAGCCGTATGGATCGGTGAAATGCGGGTTGGGCCGGGAGTCCTTGAAAATAGGATGGCGGATCTCTTACGAGGAGATCCGGAGGCTCAGGTTCTGTTAAAGGCAGATGCTGCGGTACCCTATGGACGTGTTGTAGAAATTATGAACAGTGTCCGTAAGGCAGGTGTCACACGCCTGGGAATGCTGACCCAGCCTGTAGGGGACGCTGTAAGGTGAAAACGGCGGTGCAAATGGCGGCCATGGAAAATCGATTTGGTTTTTTTCTTTTGATATCCGCTCTTACTCACCTTGTTTTTTTGGGCTGTATGGTGGTGTTTCCCCGGTTTTTGAGTCTGTCTGTTTCACAGACTATGACACCCATGCTGGTAGATCTTGTAGCACCGGTGTCATCACCTTCCGTTGTACCAGAAGAGGTACCGCAGACTCGTGCTGCGGCAGATCCTGCGCCGCCTCAGCCTCAAGCTTCGTCGAGGCAGACCAGTTCTCTGGAGAAAATTCATGTTCCTATGGCAGAAAAAAAGCCGGAAGTTGTGACGCCTCGTTCAGAACCAGTCTCTGTACCCGTGAAGCGCCCTCAAAGCTCACAGCGAACCCGGCCTCCAGCGGATGAAATGAACAGAAATCTGCTAGAAACGGCCATGGAAGATATCGCCCGCCAGGTGGAGGAAGGGGCGAGTCGGTCTCTGCAGAGGGCGTTTCAGGATCTTGAAAGGGATGTTGCAGAAAGGTCACGAAGACAGGGCCGTGCAGGAGCTGGCAGTGAAGGTCTTCGTGGAGAAGCCGCCGGGCGTGTACTGGATCTGTACATTGCCCAGGCTGCCCATCGCGTTCAGCAGAACTGGGCTTATGCTGGTGCCGGTCGAAGCACAGAAGGGGCCGTTGTGGTTTTTCAGATAACACGGGATGGCCGGGTCCGTAACCTCACGGTGACGCAGTCGTCAGGCAACAGACTAATTGATGAGTCTGCTCGAAGGGCCATATTGAAGGCAGAGCCTTTTTCCGTTTTTCCGGATACACTGCCTGATGATCGTATTGCCATTGGCTTCCGATTTACCGATAAAGGGGTAGACCTGTAATGGGGCATGAGAGAAAGCTGAAGTCGTTGTTTTCCATAGTAAAAAGTACTGTGCTGCTGCTTGGGTTATTGATGATGTGGCCAGGTGGGAGTGTTGCGGTGGAGGATGTTCCCATCATTGATATTCAGGCCCCTTTTCTGCGTAAAATCCCCATAGCCATTCCTGCTTTTGTTCGGATGGAAAATGACGATTCATTGAAGGATGTGGCTGAAAAAGGTGTTTTGTATTTTTCTGAAGCAGTAGATTTTTCAGGTTATTTTAAAGTTCAGTCCGGGCATGAAACTCCCGGCCTGCCCGTTCTTGAAGGAATTGTTACATCAAAAATTGATTTTTCTGTATGGAAACAACAGGGAGTTGAGCTTCTTGCTACCATAGGCTTTGCTTTGGATGAAGCGGGTCAGCTGGAGATGGAGTGCCGACTTTTTGATGTGATACAGGAAAATCTGATTACAGGAAAACGGTATCGTGGGCCGCAGGGTGACTACAGAAGAATGCTGAGGCTTTTTGCCGGTGAAATTCTGTTTCAGGTGACAGGCCGTCAGGGTCTTTATGAAAGTCGCCTGGCCTTTGTTTCTGATGCAACAGGGTATAAGGAAATTTATACTTGTGACTATGATGGCACAGGGGTTCGGCAAGAGACCAGGGATCAGAGTATTGCGCTGTCACCAGCCTGGTCTTCCGATGGTAACTGGCTTGCTTACACTTCCTATAAAGAGGGGAATCCTGATCTTTACATCCGGCATCTGGCTGGAGGACGTGGGACCGTAGTGTCCAAGCCGGGCCTGAATGTTACCCCTGCATGGGTTCCGGGGGCTTTTCAGCTTGCTGCTACATTGTCGTTTGAGGGTTATCAGAATATTTACATGTTGACCGGTAACGGTAAAGTGATTAAAAAGTTAACCCACAGTTGGGATATTGATGTATCTCCTGCCTTTTCTCCCGACGGCAAACAGATGGCTTTTGTCTCCAGGCGTTCGGGATCTCCTCAAATTTATGTGAAGGATATGGATTCAGATCAGGTTCGCCGTCTGACCTTCGAAGGCAATTATAATACTTCTCCTGCGTTTTCTCCGGATGGTATGCATATTGCATTTGTTGGAATGAGGCGAGGTGAGGGAATCAATATTTATCGCATGGATCTTGAGGGGGGCAGAGTTGTGCAGCTCACACACAATTCCGGAGATAACGAGGATCCCACCTGGTCTCCGGACGGCAGTCTTATCGCCTTTGCGTCTTCCAGAGAAGGTGCTTTCAGGCTCTATGTTATGACTGCTTACGGAACGGATCAACGCCGGCTTTTTTTTATGCCCGGCACCCAGACAACGCCGAGATGGTCGTTGAAACCAGTACAATTCGAATAATGATGAAGGAGGAAACATGGCCGCAAAATCGTGGGTTCGTTATGGCTTGGTACTGGCGGTTCCCTGCGTAATGGTACTGTCATCCTGTGCAGGCAAGACAGGAGGCACTGACATGGCAGAACAGGAGATGGCAGAGCAGCTACAGGAAGAAGAGGCTGCCCGTATTGCTGCAGAGGAAGAAGCCAGAAAAGCAGAAGAAGCCAGGATTGAGGCAGAGCGTCTTGCAAGGGAAAAAGCAGAGGCGAAAAAAAAGGAAGAAGCGAAGGCCGCTTTCCTTGAATCGCATGTGCCCTTTGACTTTGACAGCTTTGCCCTGAATTCAGGAGCCATGAAAATTCTGGATGCGAAGGTGGTGTGGCTTAGAAATAATCCTGCAGTTAAGGTGACTGTTGAAGGTCACTGTGACGACCGTGGAACCCGTGAGTACAACCTTGCTCTGGGGGATCGACGTGCGCGGAGCGTCAAGCAGTACCTCGTAGACAGCGGTATTTCTGCTGATCGCATTGCCACCATTAGCTACGGAGAAGAGCGTCCTCTGGATCCTGCAAAGAATGAAGCTGCATGGTCGAAGAACCGTCGTGCTCAGTTTGTTATCCGATAACCTGTGAGAAAAGCATCCGGACTCAAAAAGTGTCCGGATGCTTTTAAGGAAGTTTTTATGGTTAAGGCAAAGGGCTGCAGGGTATGCCTTTTTGCATTCGTAGCGATGGCAGCTGCCGGGTGTGCAACCCGGCATGATTTTATTGATGTGGACGCCCGTGTGGCTTCCATTGAAAAAGATCGGGCTGTACAGGTAGGGATGCAGGAAGAGATCCGTGATCGTATGGAAAAAATTGAGGGCAGAGTTGAAGGACAGGAGCAGGATCTGCGTTCTTCTTTTGCCCGTATGCGTTCAGAAGTGGATTCACTGCGTCTTATGATCCAGGAGTTGCAGGGAAGCATGGAAGAAAGTTTTTTCCGTACGCAGGGAGTGACAGAAAAGCGGGATGCCCTTGCTGGGGAGCTTGCGTACTTAAAAGACAGCCTGATGAAGCTTTCCGGTCGAATCGAGCACATGGCCGATTATGTAGGCTTTGAATCCTCCGCTGTAGAAATCCCGGACGATGAGATGAAAGCTGCGGATGTTCAGCAAAGAACGAAAGCAGAAGTCCACGAGAATGTGGATACCTTATATGCTGAGGCAAAACAGGCTTTTGATAATGGTGTCTTTGAAAAAGCCCGTGACGGGTTTCAGGAAATTCTCAAACGTTTTCCCGATGCCGGACTTGCTGATAATGCTCAGTTCTGGATAGGAGAAATTTATTATCGGGAAAACTGGTATGAGAAAGCCATTCTTGAATATCAAAAGGTTATTGATAACTATCCCAAGGGTAACAAGGTTGCATCTTCCCTGCTTAAGCAGGGTCTGGCATTTGAAAAGCTGGGGCAGAAGGCGAATGCCCGTCTGATTCTTGAAGAGCTTTTACGTAAATATCCGGGCTCCAGTGAGTCTCTTATTGCCCAGAGAAAGTTGCGGCAACTATAAAAATGGTGACAATCCTGGGGCTGGATCCGGGGCTAGCCAGAACGGGAATTGGCCTTGTCCGGGGGAATGGGCTCAATGTGACGAGTTATGCCTTTGGTTGTATAGAGACACCCAAAAAAGATCCCTTAGCAAAGCGGATCCACCAGATCTATACGCAGGTCTCCTGTCTACTGGAGAAGGAAGCTCCGAGCCTGATCATAGTGGAAGATATTTTTTCTCTGCAGCAATATCCAAAATCTGGGATTCTTTTGGGAAAGGTCACCGGAGCACTTCTGGTTGCCGGATGTGAAAAGAATATCCCTGTGCGTGAAGTAGCTGTAAGGGAGGCAAAAAAAATTTTAACGGGCACTGGCAGTGCATCCAAGGTGCAGCTTGAGAAGGCAGTCAGGCATGCTGTCTGTCATCCTGATTGTATACGTCCGGATCATGCTTCTGATGCTTTGGCTTTGGCCCTTGTGGGTTTGTATCGTTTTTCCTGATTGACCATGAATGCTGCAAATGATCCTGGAGTCTTATGATTGCCTATCTGGAAGGCACTCTTTTTAAAAAAGAAGAAGACCGTATTATACTTCTGGTGCAGCAGGTGGGCTATGAGATTTTTTTGCCTGCCGTGGTGCTGGAGGCTCTTAAAAACAGAGAAACCGGCACTCCCCTTGCCCTGCATATCTACTACCATCAGACGGAGCGGCAGCCCCGTCCCGTCCTCATTGGTTTTCATACAGAAAATGAAAAAGAATTTTTTCAGCTTTTTCTTACCGTGGAAGACATAGGCCCCGTTAAAGCAGCAAAGGCTCTGACAAAGCCCGTGGGAGAAATAGCCAGGCTGATTGAGGCTGGCGATGCGTCTGGTCTGGCAGGTCTCAAGGGAATTGGTAAACGAACAGCCCAGAAAATTGTGGCAACTCTGGGAGGAAAGACAGAGCGGTTTTTGGATAGTCCTTCCCCGGTTAGAGAAGCTGTGGCAATGGAGTTAGTGGAAAAATATTTTGTGCCTTCGGTGATCGATGTCATGGTTCATCAGTTGGGCCATAAACATGCAGAGGCCGTAAGAATGGTAGAAAGTGCCCTGTTGCGCTGTCCGGACATAAACACGCCGGAAGCATTGCTGGAAGAAGTGTACAGGGGTAGGGAAGCAGGAGGTTCATAATGGATAAACAGGAATCTCCTCTTTTATATTCATCCGATATCCGGGGAGTGCTAAATCCGGAGGCGGAACCGGAGGATTTGGAAGAAAGCCTCTTTTCCCTGCGGCCTGGGAGTCTGAGCGAGTATGTTGGGCAGGCGGAAACGGTTGAAACCCTTCAGATAGCCATTGCCGCAGCCCGTAAACGAGGTGAGTCTCTGGAGCACGCGCTGCTTCATGGCCCTCCGGGTTTAGGTAAAACTACCCTTGCCCATATTATAGCCCATGAAATGGGAGGGCGGTTGACTCTTACGTCAGGGCCTGCGCTGGAGAAGGCTGGAGATCTTGTGGGGATTCTTACCCATCTGGGAGATGGGGATATCCTCTTCATTGATGAAATACACCGGCTTCCAAGGGCCGTAGAAGAGTTTCTCTATTCAGCAATGGAAGATTTTGCTATTGACTTTGTTTTTGATAAGGGTGTTCATGCGCGGAGTCATCGGTATCGCCTGAAACGTTTTGTTTTGGTTGGAGCGACCACAAGGGTGGGGCTGCTTTCGGCACCTCTAAGGGATCGGTTTGGTATTTTCCGCAGCCTTGATTTCTATGATGATGCGGATCTTGTACGCATTGTTATGCGTTCAGCTTCGCTTCTGGGGGTTCCTCTTTTACGTGAAGGCGCAGAGACGCTTGCGAAGCGCAGCCGTGGAACTCCACGCATTGCCAACCGTCTTTTGAAGCGGGTGCGGGATTATGCACAGGTTCGCGGGGATGGTCGAATTTACGAAGACACTGTGAGCAAGGCTTTAACACTTGAGGGGATAGATACCATGGGGCTGACTCCTCTGGACAGACGCTACTTGCAGACTATTCTGAGTTTTTATAATGGCGGGCCTGTCGGTATAGAGGCCATTGCTGCAACGCTGCAGGAAGAGAGCGACACCCTTGTGGATGTTGTGGAGCCGTACCTGCTGAAAATAGGGTTTGTGATCCGGACTTCCGCAGGGCGACGGTTGGGAAGTGCAGCCTATGAGCATCTTGGATTCCCTTTGCCGCAAGACTGAGGAGCTGCCGACGGGTCACAGCTGTTTTTCCGTGGGAGAGGGGAGTTCTTTTCCCCTGGAGGGCAGTGACGGATTGTTGCCGCGGTGAAAATAAGAGTGGTTTAGAGAAAAAATATTTTTGTTCAGTTCCATTTTCAGTTTACCTAGGCTTTCAAGGAGGCCTTTCGCCTGAAGCAACCCTGCTTTTTATTCCGAATTGGGAAGGCTGGTTGCCGAAAGGGCATGATCAGGCATCTTTGTTGGTTTAGCAACACCTGCCAATACGGATTTAGCGCTATTTATCACAATAATTTCAGTAATTAGTGCGTATTTCGAGGACACGGATTATTTATGGCTTATATGAGGACGTTTCTGTTTGGATGTTTATCCTTTCTGCTGGCTTACCCTGCCCAGGCGGTTACAAAGATTCCAGATGTCTTTTTGTATGCGGAATCAAGGCCTTTTACCGCTGTTGTTGTGGAAAAATCTACGCAGAATCTCATGGTTTATGTAAAAAATGAGGAGGATATGCTCTATCTTCGTCATCTTTTTCCCTGTTCTACGGGAGAGGTTTCCGGAGACAAACAGGTTTCCGGTGATAGAAAAACGCCGGAAGGTGTTTATTTTTTTCTTACGGAGTTTGAGGAACGGTATCTGGCTCCCATTTATGGTACGGGTGCTTTTCCCATTGACTATCCCAATTTTATGGATCAGAGGGCGGGAAAAACCGGAAATGCCATATGGCTGCATGGCACAAACAAGGCTCTGCGCCCTCAGGATACCAATGGATGTGTGGCCCTTGAGAATCAGCATCTTGATGCCATGCGTGGTGATATACGGCTTCTCAGGAGTCCTATGATTGTTGTGGAGAACCTCGCATATCATTCTGACTATCCCCCGAAAAATGACGTAAGCAGGCTGACGGGACTCATTGCTGCCTGGACGGAAGGGCTTCGTGGGGACTCTTACCATGCTTATCTTGAGCAATACAGCCGGGATTTTCTGCCGGATGTTTCCTGGTGGCAGGACTGGCTTTCACTGCGTGAAATATTGGAAGAAAGTATCCCTGAATTCCGGTTTGAAATTGAAGGGCTTGATCTGTTCCAGGTATCTGGCAGGGTAACGGGAATTTTTGATCTTGTGGTCCGCGTAGGAGATGCAAGCAGGAATCTTGGAACCAGAATTTTATATATGGAGCCGGATGATAAGGGAAGGATGCGAATTGTTGGAGATCCATGGCTGGCTCCGCCAGAGTCACCCGTACCAATAGGAGAACCTCTTCTGGCCGGGCTTCAGTCTTTTGAGGAAGTATGGGATGCGGAAGACCAGATTGTCCGCATGGTTGATGACTGGCTTGTGGCCTGGTCCAGCCAGGAAATAGCTCCTTATGCAGCATTTTATGCCAGTGATTTTCGTTCACAAGGAAAGAACCGCAACGCATGGGTCCGCTATAAAGAAGGGCTGAATCGTCAATACAGTTTTATTCAGGTAACAAGGGAGGGGCCGTTAGAGATTCGCATGAGAGGGCAGGGACGGGCTGTGGTTCGTTTCGTCCAGCGTTATGAGTCCAGCGGTTTTGAAACCCGGGGCCGTAAACGGCTTGACCTGATACGTGAGGGCGGTCGATGGAAGATTTACAGAGAGATATGGGAAGGCTGATCACCGAGCATTCGAAGTCCCCTTCCAAGGAGGATTCTCCCAGAGAAAAGTGGAGTCTTCTGCTTGTGGGGAGCCGTGGCCGTATTGTTCGTCTGCATCTTGGATGGGGGCTGGCCGTTGGCTTTGCTGTCTGTTTTCTGGCGGTTTTACTTGTCATAGGGTTTTGGCGTTTTCCAGATTTTGGCTGGCCGGTGAGCGAAAAGCAGGCGCTGCACCAGAGCTTGCAGATGGAAATGGATGCATTGCGAAGGGAAAATCAGCGTCTCATGGCCAGACTTGCTGCTCTGGAGGTTGTCATGTCTGATCATGCTGCAGGGCAGTATCAACCCGATGAAAGGGGGCGCGAAACGGAGAAGCCTGTTGAGGAAGTCACTGACAGAATGCCTGTGGACGTGGAAATTGACAAAAGAGGGGCGGCGGAAAGTTTACCGGGCTTACCGCAGGTGGATATTGCTTTCCCCAAGGTAGCCCTTGATTCTTACCAGGCAGGTATGCAGGACGGAGTTTACAGGGTTTCTTTTAATATCCGAAATGTTCGTAACGATGCCGGAGTTTCGGGCCATATTATTTCTGTTCTTGTCCCAGAGGATGCAACAGCCCCATACCCGGCATCTCCTGCCATGCAGGTGTATCAAGGCAGACCTGCCGAGCCTCAGCAGGGACAGTTTTTTTCAATTCGGAATTTTAAGGATGTTCGGCTGCGCTTTGGTGCCCTTGATCCAGGGCGCTATCTGGCCAATAGGATTTTTGTGTTTAATGAAGCAGGGGATCTGCTTCATGTGGAAGAGTTTCAGGTTGTACAGAGTCCGTTATAAACGGCCCTTGCTTTGAGGAAAACAGTGCACCAGCTGTATTATTCGCTGTGGAAGGATGGCTGCCTATGTCTGCCCGGAGTAATGGAAACTTTAAAACGGATGGGGGGCAGGTTTCCATGGTGAGTGCGTGGGGATTGAGGAAGGAAGTCTTCGGAAAGCTTGCCTTTTTAGCCGTAACGGTCATTATGTTTTTATCGTTAGAATTTTCTGCTTATGCACGCTGCGGCATTGAAACCTGGTTTGAAGACGAAGAATTTGTTCTGAATGTATATCGCGTATGTGGTGAAAAGGCTGGGAAAACCCTCATGATTATTGGTGGTATACAGGGCGATGAACCAGGAGGGTTTCTGGCAGCAGATCATTATGCTGATATCAGACTCCGTCAAGGTAATCTGATCCTGATACCCCGGGCGAACCTTCCTTCCATTATGGAGAGTCGTCGTCAGATTCATGTCGATATGAACCGGAGTTTTGGGGAAAGCAGCTTCAATGAAACCTATGAAAGAAGCGTTACTGAAGTCCTTCAGGCCCTTATGGCGGAAAGTGACCTGCTTTTAAATCTGCATGACGGATCGGGCTTCTTCTCCCCGACATGGCTCTCAGAAGACAGAAATCCCCTCCGTTACGGGCAGTCAATCATCGCAGATGCATCCCGGTACCGGAAAGAAAACGGGGATGTTCTGATGCTTGAAACCATTGCTACTGAAGTTGTGGAACGTATGAATCGGAATATAGAAAATCCGGATCATCATTTTCATTTTAATAATCACCGAACGCTGGAAGATGATTCACCCCATTGGGAACAGCGCCGCTCAGCAACATTTTATGCCCTTACCCACCGCAATATTCCAGCCTTCGGTGTGGAAGCCAGCAAGTCCCTCCCAATGGAACTAAAGATTAAGCATCACATCCTTGCCATTAATGCGTTTATGGATTTTCTTGGTATTATACCGGAAACTCCCCCCGTACGGACCGAACCGCCCGCGCTTGGTTTCCTTGTTATTGCCGTTGAAGGTCAGACTCCGGTAGCTGTGGAGAAAAATCAGATTCTGCAGCTTTCTAGAGGATCCATTATTACAGTTTCACACATTGTGTCCAATTATTCGAGAGGTTTTTCAGTACGTATTGATGGATTTGATGGCAGAAATTATATGGGACAGCCCGTAGTCCTGAATGAGTCAACCAGAATACGTGTGTTTAAGGATCACCAACCCTGTGGGTCTGTTGGGATCGATATCAGAGAAAAGGTCAGGATACCGGACTCCGTAGTGAGGGATCCTGAGGATGAAGCGTTGCGTTATGAGGTGCGTATTAATGAGAGAATTGTCTGGCTTGAGGACGGCGCAACTCTTGATGTGCCTTATGGCGCGATCATGGAAATTGTGAGTGTGACATCTGGGAAGATAGATCCTGTTGACCTCATAGTAAATTTTAAAGGGTTTGTTCCGGATGTTGATGTCAATACTGGTGAAGACAGGGGCTACCCCATTGATACAGCAAAAGATTTATGGGTCCGGTATTCCGAAGGGCGTGAAGGGCTGGTTTACCCGGTGGAAACGTCTCTTTATGGAAAGAGAATTGGTGGGTTTCGGGTTCGTCTTGTCCCTTAGGCGGATTTCGGATTGCATAACAGAGAAATGTGATTCTATCCGAATCGTAGTATGAAATGAATTCAAAGTCTGTTTTGCCGGATAAAGAGCAAGCGTTGTATCTGCTGTGTTGAAGAAGAAGGAGGGCTCCATGAGACTGTGGTGGAATCGATTTTTTTCAAAGGAGTTATCCGCAGACCAGCAGGAAGAGAGGGGAAAGGCCGATTCTTCTCCGAACTTGCCGACTGCTTCTATTTTTGGCCATAAAAGGAGAGAACAGGTGGGAAAGGTAAAAAATCTGTCCATTATCGACAGTGACTTGCGCGTGGAGGGAGTCCTGAATGCAAAAGGACGGCTGGTGATCAAAGGTACGGTCCGGGGAACCATTTCAGGTGCTACTGTTGTGATTGCTGAGGAAGGAAGGGTCTATTGTGATGCTACTGTGGAGGAGCTGACCATAGGTGGTGTTTTTGAAGGCAATATTCAAGCCCAGGAGCGTGTGGTCATTCTGTCTACAGGGCGATGCGCAGGTACGGTAAGTTGCAAGGATCTTGTGGTAGAGAGCGGTGGCATTGTCAATGCTGAAGTGACCTGTACACGGGAAAAGGATGCGCGGAATAAGGGCGTTGCAGAAAAAGGGGGGGAGCCTAAGAAATCAGAGGCTGAAAAAGGAGAAAAGACAGATAAAATTCGGCAGGTTTTGTGATGTTCCAGTCTTATGGATGCCAGATTGTTTTTTGATGTACTGGAACGATCCGGATACCGGGCAGCCCTGTTTTTGAAAAAATGGTGCAGGTTAAGACAGGATTGCTGAAATATCTGCAGGCATGTTCTGAAAAGCCGTGAAAGTGATGTCTGAGAATGAATACCCATGATGCTGTGCAAGGCGTTCGAAAAGTGCCCGGTAGCTCAGTGTCTGTCGCATGCACCAGTCCAGTCCGAGAAGTCCGGCTATTGTTCGGATATTGTTTTTGGTACCTTCAAGTTCAGCAAAAAAACCAAAAGGCATTTGATCAAGGCAGACTTCAACCCCTTTGAGATGAAATGACTCCCTGTATTTTTCATATATTGTTTCATGGGTGTAACCCAGTGTACGGAACGCTTGCCTCGCGTCTGTGAAGCTGCCAACGACAGTTTCTGTTTCTTGAAGAATTTTGAAGTCGGGGTCGTGATGGTTGCCGGGATGGCTTTTAACGGTCATGATACAGTTTTCAGCCTGACGCAGTCGGAGAAGGATGCCTTGCTTCCTCAGTCGGAGGTCGGGAGTGTCGAACAGGGTGTTTTTTTCAAATATTTTCCCCATCGATATGCCATTCTGTGCAAGAATCAGGTTGCGAAACCCTGCAGGGTTTGATATATGAAATTTTACTTCGATTTCGAGGTCATTATGGTTCATGGTGGTCTCCTGAAATCGGGTTTATGAAGCAGAAGAAGGCGGGCCGGTGACCTGCTTTTTTTATGTGCCTGTTTAACCGGGCACAGGCCTTTCGTCAAGCTTTGGATAGCCCCGTTTCCGAAGAGCGAGAAGCGTGTTTTTTTCTCATTGACATGGCCTTGAAGAGTCTATAAAAAATAAAGTTATTTTAATCGGGAGTGACAGCGGTGAAAAAATATACTTACAGCGCAAAAAAAGCAGACAACCAGGGAAAATGGTGGGTTATTGATGCTGAGGATATGATCCTCGGGCGTCTGGCTTCCCTGATTGCATCCCGTATCAGGGGCAAGCACAATCCTCTTTATACACCCCATGCAGATACCGGTGATTCCATTGTGGTTGTGAATGCAGAGAAGGTGCGGTTAACCGGCCGTAAATGGGCCCAGAAAACCTATTACCGTCACAGTGGATATACAGGTAATCTGAAATCCATTACCGCGGAAAAACTTCGGGAAAAACGTCCTGAGGATCTTCTGCGGTTTGCTGTTCGTGGTATGCTGCCCAAAAACAGCCTGGGGCGTGATCTCCGTAAGAAATTGCATGTATATGCCGGTCCGACGCATCCCCATGTGGCGCAGCAGCCGGAAGAACTTAAACTGCAGTAACCCGAGATATCCGGAGTATTCATATGGAACAAAACAGCATTTACGCAACTGGAAAACGAAAAACATCCATGGCACGTACGTGGATTCGGCCTGGATCCGGTAAAATTACGGTAAATGGCATGGATGTTGAGAACTATTTTAAAATTGATACCCATCGTCTGGTTCTTGGCCAGCCCTTATCTCTCACGGAACGATCTGATCGTTACGATGTTATGGTAACCGTAAAGGGCGGGGGAATTTCGGGTCAGGCAGGAGCGGTACGTCATGGGATAACCAAGGCGTTACTGGAAGCAGAGCCGGAATTGAGAGCTGTGCTGAAAAAAGCAGGCTTTATTACAAGGGATGCCCGCGTTAAAGAGCGGAAAAAATATGGTCAGCGGGCTGCACGTGCGCGCTTCCAGTTCTCCAAACGCTAACTGGTTTTTTCTTTTGAGTTGTTGTTTTTGTGCAAAAAGGCAGGCCACGTGGCCTGCCTTTTTAGTTCTTTCTCCAGCAAAGCAGGAATTCTGTTCTCCTGAAAGGGTGTCAACCTCATTCATGCTGAAAGAACTCTTCCGTTGAAAATGCAAGGCTTTGAAGGTGAGGGCGGACTGGTTTAAGCAATGGTGCTGGCCTGATCCTGCAGACTGCTATCGATCATAGGCGTATCTACCCGTAAGCTTTTTTCGGCCTGTCAGTACAGTTTATGGTCTGGATGTTTTTTACTTTAAAAGAGTATGTTGAGACTTGCCCTGCTGCATATAATATTCGGGGTTGAATGGAAGGGTTTTATTGTGTGATTTTTGGGGTCTGATTATCACATTGATTCAGCACTTCTGACTAAATCAGAGAAAAGAGAGACGGCAGATCCTTGGTTTGCTGACAGCCCTCATTCAGGCCTTCCGCCTGAACAGAGCTCCGAGGTTAAGCGGGAGGGGCTGCCGGGCATACCCTGATATAAACGAACAATGGTTGAGCAAGAGAGATAGTCCGATAGTTTTTGGCAGTGAGGGATGACCCGTTTTCTGGAGTAGGGCAATGATCGGGACAATGCTTGTTGGGTCCCCTCCGGCGGGAACTACCCCAGAGAAGCTGGCCCGGAAAAGAGGCAGAAGCTTGCGTAGTGTTCTGCCTGGGCGTCGTGGCAGGAGAGGGTCTTGTGCATCGCAGTAAATGGGAGATGGACCTCCCTGTTTGACTGGAAACCATTAAAAACGGTGTTGAAAACCATGACCATCAGGCTTGGAATTAATGGGTATGGCAGAATCGGTCGGTGTGTGTTGCGTGCACTTTATGAGTCACACCATAGGAATGCCATGCGCATAGTCGCAATTAATGACCCTGCGGATATGGCTGCCATGGCCCACCTCACCCGCTACGATTCAACCCATGGACCGTTCCGAAAAAAGGTAGCCTTCCATAACGATGAGCTTTATGTGGGGGAGGATTCAATTTCGGTTACCCATAGCCCGGAGCTTGATGGCCTTCCGTGGGCAGATCTCGGGGTTGATGTGCTGCTTGAGTGTTCCGGTGTTTGGGTCCGGCGGCAGGATGCAGAGAAGCACAAGGCCATGGGAGCTAAAAAAGTTCTTTTTTCAAATCCAGCAGAGGCAGATGTGGATGCCACGGTAGTGTTTGGCTTAAATGACGCAAACCTCTCAAAAACCGATACTATTGTATCCAATGCCTCTTGCACCACAAACTGTATTTGTCACGTGATCGACGCACTGGATAAGGCTGTGGGGATATCCGGAGGCGTTATTACGACCACCCACTCCGTGATGAATGATCAGCCGGTTATTGATGCCTATCATCATAGTGACCTTCGTCGTACAAGGTGTGCCGGTTTTTCCATTGTGCCTGTTGAAACGGGGCTGGCGAGGGGGATTGACCGCATATTCCCTCATCTGCAGGGGTGTTTTCAGGCTGTGAGTCTTCGGGTCCCTACCATGAATGTTTCCATGATGCAGCTCACGGCTCGGGTTGAAAAGTCTGTGAACATACGCGGTGTCAATGATATTATCAAAGAAGCTGCGTTGCCAAGGCCCTCGGTCATGGGTTACACGGAAGAACTGCTTGTATCATGTGATTTCAACGGAGACGCACGTTCGGTTATTGTGGATGGAACCCAGACCCGTGTGGTGGGGAATCGTATGGTGACGGTGTTGGCCTGGTTTGACAACGAGTGGGGGTATGCCAACCGCATGCTTGATACTGCTGAGGTTTTGGGTAGAATTGCTGAGGGTAGTTCAGTCTGAGAGAGATGCTGCCGATATAGGTATTGAACCTGCTTTGATGATTGCCGGGCCTTTGCAGAACAGGGAGCAGGCTTGGAGTAAATACCGTTTCAGGATGCCCTGATGCTTGCGAAGGGAGCCTTGACTATGCAGCGAATATACATGGTCCTTGCCTGGTTTGTGTGTCTGTTTATTCTGTCTGCGCTATCTTATGGAGATGGACCTCCCGATTTCCGTCAGGTAAACTGGGGAATGGGGCGTCTTGCTGTAATGGCTGCCGAAGAATCTGTTCCGGAGCCGGTGTCCGGTTCTGGTCTTTCCTATCGGCTGTGGCTTCTTGGACAGAGAGTTTTTTTAGGATATTCTTTCTCGGCAAACAGGCTTTTTGAAGCCCGGTATGTATTTCCCGAACCCTCCTTTTCTTTACAAAAAGAGGTAAGGGATATTCTGGAAAGCAAGTATGGGAATCCGGATAATAAAACAGATCATGAGAACTCATTGCAGTGGCAGACGGAGAGAACTCAAATTCGTATGATCAGCGGGGATGATGGCTACCTGAGAGTGGTTTATACTGGAAGGGAAATGGTTCAGTGGCACGAATCCCGAAGGCACAATCGTATGGAGGAAAAGCATGCAAGGCTTTTGAATCAGTTTTGAGAAGTCAATGTGCCGTAAGGAGAAAAGTCCATGGAATGTCGCTGGCTTGTGATGCTCCTCTGCATTGTGGCTGGAAGCTTTGTCTGCTCTGACCTTGCAGCCGCTGAAGAAATCCCTGTATGGCGTCTGGCCGACAGGCAATTTCATAGAGAAGACAGGCGGTGGCAAGAGGCCGATCAGGATCCTGAGGCGCAGTGGCGTCGGCAGGATCGTTTTTTTTTCAACAGGGACGATGCCTGGAAAAAAAAGCAGGATGCGTCTTTCGGGAAAAGAGACAGGCAGTGGATGCGAAAGGAGCGCACTCTCTGATGCAGACACTTTACTTGACAGTGGTGCTCAGGCGGTGTAGGCCCATGAATCACATGGTTTTACGGAATTGACCTTCTGATATAAGGAGGCTGGATGATTCGTGTCGTGTTCAACCAGAAAGGCGGCGTAGGGAAATCAACCATTGCCTGTAATCTTGCTGCTGTGGCTGCAAGCAGGGGTAAGCAGGTTCTTGTGGTGGATCTGGACAGCCAGTGCAATGCTTCTCAGTATCTTTCCGGCAAGGGCCGTGTGCCCCAGGAAGGTGTGACAGATTTTTTTAAAGATCATTTGTACGTCAGCTTTTTTCAGTCGAAATCCTTTGCTTCCATTATTCAGGCTACACCATTTAAGGGGCTTTTTATGGCTGCTGCCAGTCCTGAACTTGAAGAGTTGGGGCCTAAACTGGAAAGCCGCTACAAGATGTTCAAGTTGAAAGAGGCTTTACGACAACTACAAGGATATGATGAGATTTATGTGGACACGCCACCGGCATTGAATTTTTTTAGTCGATCAGCATTGATAGCGGCAGACACATGCATTGTGCCCTTTGACTGTGATGCCTTCAGCCAGTATGCTTTGCAAACTTTGTCACAGGGAATTGAGGAGATACGATCTGACCATAATGCATCTCTTCGCCTTGAGGGAGTTGTTATTAATCATTTTCAGGCAAGGGCTAGTTTTCCCGCCAAAGCCGTTGCGCGGGTTGAAGAGGCAGGATATCCGGTTTTACCGGCGTATATATCCTATTCCGTGCGGATCCGGGAGTCGCATTTTGCGGGTGAGCCCATGGCATTTTTTGATCCTCGGCACAAGCTTGCCCTTGAGTTTGAAGCATTGTACAGCTGTCTTGATGAGGGGCGTGGATCGTCGATGTAAAACGCTGGTCTTTTGTTGGCCAGTAGTTTTTTTGATATGTAAGGCGGCCTGTAAATATTTGATCAGGCACGGAAGGCTAAGGCGGGGAGGATGGTCGCATGGAGGGTGTCGTATGGGGAGTGGTTGTCGGTTTTTTTTTGGGCAGTTTTGGTTATATTCTTACACGGTTTATTGTTTCTCCTGTTTTCCGGTACCGAAAAATAAAAAAACATCTTCGTGTAGATTTAAAAGCTGCTGAGATGAGCGCAGAAAAAGATACTCTTAACCGCACGGACCTTGCAAGAATTGATGGCTTTCGGGGTCATGCCAAAGCTATCATCCACCATGTGGACATGGTCTTGCCCCTGTGGTTTCGCCTTTCCCTTGAAAGGCAGGATGAAAGACCCATGGATGCAGCTGCTGAGCTCATGACCCTTGCCAATATTCGGAATCCGGAGCACCTGAAAAAAAGAATTGCTGCGGTTCGGAATTACCTTCATCTGGAGAGATGATCAGAGCAGGCGGCCAGAATAGCGTTTCTGCCTGCGGCCCCATAGAAAACCGGTGAGCATTCCGCTAAAAACGAGAACTCCGCCGATGAGAAGGGTGTGGTTCCTGCTTTGAGCGCGGAGCAGTATATTTTCTTCAAGTAGTGCATCTCTTTCTTTTTCAAGATTGCTGGATTTTTGCCTGAGTGTGAGATACCCGGAAGATTCTTCTGTTAGCCGGTCGAGATCCTGACGGGTCTGTTCCAGTTCGCTGCGGGTTACAGAGAGCTTGTCAGACAGAATTTTTATTTTTTCTTCGCTTTCTTTCCAGGCTTTGTCTGTTTGATCGAACTGCTGCCTGAGCCTTTCATTATCTTCTGCCAGTTGGTGGTTCTGTACCTCTAAGGGAAGGTTCCGGGTAAGGTAACGGGCCAGAACCCATCCTGTGACCGGTGCCGTGTCTCCCCTCTCGATGGTAACAATGCGGGACCATCCGTCATTTTCTTCCAGAATTTTTACAGGGTGACCTGAGTGGATAAATCGCAGAATTCTATGCTCTGTGGTCGGCCCTCTCCGTACACTGATCTGCAGGGAATCAGTCACATAGGCTGTGCCAGCCATACTTGAAAAAGGTAATGTCAGAATGAGAAAAAAAAATATCCAGAAAAAATGAGAATCTCGCATGAATGAATCCTTAACAGGGAATGGTTGCATACCGGGCCTGAATGAAAGCTCTGCGCCTTCGGGCTTCCATAATGGCTGTGCCGGAATCATAGAAGCCGTTTTAGGTACAGGTTAAAGGGTATTGATGAGCCCTTTCAAGATGCAATCCTGATGGCTTTCAACGTGACGGCACTCGGAGAGTATGCATGTTCAGTATACATATTCTGATGCGGTTTTATAGCCGGAAATCCAGAAAAAGTAAATCTGGATCAAGTCTAAAACTGGTCAAAGAAATTATGGTTCCCAGGGAGGGGCGTTGTGGCCGATAAGTATTCTTTCTCACCCATTGCAGAAATCCGTTCCTGTTTTCAGGAAAAATTCGGGATCCCTAGACAGGCGGGGCTTGCACCTTCTGCTTTTGCAACTATCCACATGCACCCTGAATATGCCTCGCCTGAAGCCGTACGGGGGCTTGAAGCATTTTCTCATATCTGGGTGATTTTTCTTTTTCATGCTCATGTCGGTTTACCCTGGCAGGCAACGGTCAGGCCACCGCGCCTTGGGGGGAATCGGCGCATGGGTGTATACGCTACCCGAAGCCCATTCCGACCCAATCCTGTAGGGTTGTCTGTCGTTGTCCTGGAAAGGGTTGATGTGGATAAGGGGATGGTTACTCTTCATGTTTCCGGTGGTGATTTTATGGATAAAACACCTGTTGTGGATATTAAGCCCTATATCCCTTACGGTGATGTGGTGGAAAATGCATCAGGAGGCTTTGCCACAGGGGCTCCGGAAGTGTTTTGGGATGTATATTTCAGTAAAAGTGCTGTTTCTGTATGTGAGATGGAACTACAGGCTGGAAGAAGAGATTTACGCCCTCTCATTCGTGAAATATTGTGCATGGATCCGAGGCCAGCTTATTCGAAAAGGAAAGGTCCGTTCGGTACGAGGGTTGCGGGTTATGAAGTTCGCTGGCTATTTGGTGAAAGGGGTGTGGAGGTTACGGATTTAATCCCTGTGGAATAAAAAAACGTGGGTGTTTCTGCCTTTTTGATCCTTGATAGACGGTAAGGAAAATTTTGTTGCATCCATTAGCTGTTTGTATTTTGGCGCATTGCCGGTGTGTTGACAGGGAAATGGTTTTCAAACAGTCGGCTTGCTTTTCATTTGATTATTGGGTTCGTTTCTTTTTATCTCTGAAGTCTATGGTCGATGGTGTCTGAAACAGTTCAAACGCTGTGGGCAAGCACGCCATATCTCGTATTCTGGCATTGCGGAAGCATTTATGGTCGTATCATGCGGGTATATAGCGTGCTTTTGCAAGCCCACCACGGGTAGAAAGGCAGGGGATTGCTCAGATTGATCCTTTTATTCCTTTAGCGTTGAGACTGCCACTGGAAAATTATTTTATCTGGTCCGTATATGCTTAAATTAGGGTGCTATGATTATTTGATTGTTTGTGGTCTGGATTTTGCTTTTCATAAAAGTACAGTAAAGAGCTAGTCCGAGAGCTATTTTTTTCAGCCAACGGCACGTATATATAGCTGTGTTTTGCTCAATGCCACACAGTATAACGTGTATCGAGTTGTTGGAATAGAGATCTTCGGGTAGCCTCTATAAAAGTCTTTTGACCGGAGAAGAGAAAGCGCCCCGAGAGGCGGTCCTGCTTTTTATAATGGCCCGAAGGAGGATGTACCCATGGAAATCATCGGTATTGATGTGGGATTTGGTTTTACAAAAGCCACCAATGGCCGCAAATCATTCTGTTTTAAATCTGTGTTGGGTGAAACAACGGATATCCAGTTTGCAACGGGTCTCGGGAGCAGGGATCCTGTAGGTAATCTTCATGTAACTCTGGATGGGAAAGGATATTTCATTGGAGATTTTGCCATTGCCCAGTCATCCGTACGCCAGTTTACGCTGGAGCAGGAAAGGCTTCTGGAAGATTTTCTTCCCGTGTTTTCTTTGGCAGCCGCCGGACTGTATGCGGAAGATGGGATTACACTGAATGTAGTCACCGGGCTTCCCGTTGTGTTTTTGAAACAGGATTACGAGAAGATGATCAAGGCTATGTCGGGCAAGCACCAACTGATTTACCACTGGCCCGATGGTAGCAGGCAGAAACGTGAGGTGGCTATCAATGCAGTACAGATTATGCCTCAACCCCTTGGTACTGTTTTTGGTCTGCTTATGGATGATAACGGTCGATTGGCAAACAGAGACCTGCCGGAGAAAAAAATCGGCGTGGTTGATATCGGATTTAAGACAACGGATTTCCTTGTTTTTGATCGTATGAGTTATGTGGAACGCAGCAGCTCAACGGTGGACATGGGAATGTCCAGAAGTTTTATGGCCATTGCAGAGAAATTGAAAAGAGAGTCTGGTGTTCAGATTGAACTCTATAGGCTTTATGAAGCCGTTGAAAAAGGGTGGATTCAGATCCGAGGGAAAGAATATCACATTGCAAATCTCCGAGACAGGGTATTTGCAAGGGCAGCGGAAGAACTGAGCGGTGAAATAGCTCGTCTGTGGGCCGACGAATGGGATCTTCATGGTGTAATTCTGACGGGTGGTGGGAGTGCGGCTCTATCTTCTGTTCTGGCACCACGGCTTGATTTGCCAGTAATAACGGCAGGAGTAAAATCCATGGATCCGCGTTTTTATAATGTAGAAGGCTATCTGCGTTATGGGAAGAGTCGATGGAGGAAAACAACTGTTCCCATGCCTCCACAGAGTCCGGTAAAGCCAGAGAAAGAAGATAACTCTTGAAGACTTAGGGAAAGCGCTGGGATATCTGGTGAAAGCGATCCAGAATTTCAAAAAAAATATCCACCAGCTCGGGATCAAACTGTGTGCCAGCCCCATCGCGAATGACTTCCAGAATCCGTTCCTCGTCCCAGGCCTCTTTGTAGACACGCTGATGGGAAAGGGCATCGTAAACATCAGCTAGGGCAACAATTCTTCCAAAAAGAGGTATCTCTTCTCCTCTGCGTGGGAAGGGTCTGCCCGATGCGTCGCTTTTTCCGGGAAGGGGAAGGCCTGTTGCCGGATCTACGTGGCCGGGATAACCCTTGCCATCCCATCTCTCATGGTGGGTCATGGCCACATCTGCTGCAGCCTGATCAAAGTCGGAATGGGGGTTGAGGAAAAGGCGGGCACCATGGAGAGTGTGCTCCTTCATAGTCTGGAACTCTTCTTCCGTGAAACGGCCCGGCTTTTTAAGAATATTGTCGGGTATGGCTACTTTGCCGACATCGTGCAGCATGGCAGCCATGCGAAGACGGTCCCTCTGGCGTTCAATGGTTGCAGTGTCCAGCCCTTTACGGGCGGCCCATGCCTCGTACAGCGCCACAGAATAGCTACCCACACGGTTGACGTGGGCCCCTGTTTCTTTAGGATCCCGCATTTCTGCCATTTGTATCATGCGCAGCAGAATGGAGCGGGTAAGGCTGGCACGTTCCAGGGCAAGGGAAGCAATCGATGCGAAATGTTGAAGAATTTTAGCATCTTTTTCCGTAAAAATGCGCACAGACCGGTCCGGTGTAATGGCGTTGAGAACCTGAAGGACTCCAATGACCCTTTGATTGATATCTTTGAGGGGGAGAGTATACATGGAACGGCTGCGGTACTGGGCTCGGACATCAAACGAACGTGAAAACCGGTAGGGTGCAGATTCTGATATCTGATAAACATCCTCAATGGATAATGCCTTGTTATGAAGGGCTACGTATCCGGCTATGCTTCGGTCATCAATGGGCAATGCGCAATTTGTGTAAAGGAGTTTTTCATTTTTCAGAAGTTTTTTCTGCAGGGTATCGTTTTGAGCGTAGGCGAAATGGAGGGTGTTGTTTTCCCGTATGTAGATGGATCCAGCATCAGCATGGACAAAGGAACGTGCTTCCGTTAGGATTCTTTCCATCAGAATATCAAGATCTTGAATCCCACCGAGATCACATCCGATCTGCAGCAACCGGTCCCTTTGTTCCTGTTCGTGCATGAATGTGGCCTCCTTTTTTTATTCCCTCATTCCTTTATATGGATACCAGTCTCCGGATCGGAGACGTTCTACCCGGTAGACGACGGATTCACCAGAGAGTGTGTCAAAAATGATTTTTCGTCCCTTTGTCCCTCCGGTGTCATTAACACTGATGGGGATTTCTGCTTTTTGCAGAAGGGCCAGGGCTGTGGAAATATTGTTTTTTGCTATGGCCTGTGCCTCTGGTATGGATGGTGGTGAGGCGCCGCCGAAGATCATCGCTTCCAGATCCACTTTCTGGCTGTGACTTTTGATGAAACAATGGATAAGGGCAGCGGTGCTCACATTGCCATAGAGGGTGGTAGCCCTGCTGGGGTCAGGAGCTTGCGGATAAAGGAAATGATTCATTCCCCCTTTTTGGTTTTTGCGGTCAAAGAGGGCAACGGCAACGCAGGATCCCAGAACGGTTGAAATAACGGTACCCTCATCCGGTATGAAAAGAAATCCTGGTTGCAGCAGATAGCCGGGCAGCATTTCCGGATTATGAACCATAGAATTGCCTTTAAGCCTGGGAAGCCGAACGTTGTCCCTGTCCCCACGAGAGTTTAAAAAAAAGGAGTTCAGTCATCACTGCCGTGTTTTTGTCGGTTCAGACGGGCCATGGTCACCTTGGCTTCTCTCTCCTTGATGGCATTACGCTTGTCGTAGAGTTTTTTTCCACGGGCAAGGGCAAGGGCAACCTTTACTTTCCCTTGTTTAAAATAGAGCTTCACGGGAATCAGAGAATATCCTTTTTCCTTTGTTTTGCCAATCAGTTTGGCAATCTCGGATTTGTGCAGCAGCAGCTTGCGGGTACGCAGAGGCTCATGGTTATTGTAATAAGCATGGGTATAAGGGCTGATATGCATCTGCATGAGAAAAACTTCATTGTTTTTTATCTGAGCATAGGCATCCTTGAGATTGACCTGACCGTTACGCAGGGACTTGACCTCTGTGCCTGTAAGAACAATACCGGTTTCTAGCACGTCTTCAAAGCTGTAGTCGTGCCGCGCTTTGCGGTTTTCAGTGATGATTTTCATACCGGTCACTTCCTGCCTCCTTATAACAGCCGTTATACCTCCTGAAGATTTTTCCAGAATAATGGCCCGGTTTAATGGGCCGTCAGGATGCCGGAACGGAAGTTGTGCTGCCTGGAATTCCCGTTTTGTGGGATGGATTAATATGAATTAACTGAAGTCTGTTTGCATGAATTTTCCGTATTTTTCGCTTATGGCTTCCATTACCTGATAAGTATGACTTTTTTGAAGCAATCCCTCTGTGAAAGTCCTGCAGTCATGGCTTTCCATGTGACGTATCATGTTTTTGATAGCAGGTATGGACTGAGGGTTCATGCTCAGCTCGCGGATACCCAGTCCCAGAAGTACGGGAAGATGAAAAGGGTCACCAGCCATTTCTCCGCACATGGCAACGGATATTCCGGCTTTTTCCGCTTCGTCCACTACCCGTTTGATCATCCTCAGCACTGCCGGGTTCAGAGAGTTGTAAAGGTGAGCCACCTGAGGATTGCCCCTGTCTATGGCCAGAAGGTATTGAACAAGATCGTTGGTTCCGATGCTGAAAAAATCGACCTCTCGGGCTAGCACATCCGCCATGACGACAGCAGATGGAACCTCTATCATGATGCCGACTGGCATGTCGGGATTGTGCCGTTGCTTCTCCAGAGCCAGTTCTTCGGCGCAGTCTCTGAGGAGCTGGCGGGCCTCAAGTACTTCTTCAAGACAGGAAATCATGGGAAACATGATCTGAGCATTGCCATAAGCTGCTGCGCGTAGAATGGCACGGAGCTGGGTTTTGAAAACTTCTTTTTTTCTCAGACAGAACCGTATGGCCCGTAAGCCCAGGGCTGGATTTGCTTCTTCAGGGGAAAGGGTATAGGCTATGGCTTTATCACCATTGATATCAAGGGTTCTGAAGGTTACGGGAGCGGGAGCCATCAATTCCAGAACTTCTCTGTACTGTTCAAAAAGCTCTGCTTCGCTGGGGAAGTTGCTGCGGCTGAGATACAGAAATTCTGTTCTCAGAAGCCCGATCCCGTCGCCTCCATGATCCCTTACGGATACCACTTCTTCGGCGAGTTCGATATTGCCCAGCACGTTTACATCCATAGCATCTGTTGTGACAGCAGGGAGGTGACTGCTACGGGATATGGATGCTCTGTGCTCCTCAAAGCGGCGCTTTTTTTCTTCGTATAATAAGAGGGTGCTGTCTTCTGGATGTACGATTACTTTGCCGGCAATACCATCAACAATAATAATGTCGTCATTGTGCAATATGGTTGTTGCATTGCTGAGCCCCAGAACGCAGGGAATTCCGAGGGTCCTGGCAATGATGCTGGTATGGGAGGCGGTTCCGCCGTGATCTGTCACAAACCCCATGACCCATTCCAGTTGGATCTGGCTGGTCTGGGCCGGAGAAAGGTCACTGGCAACAAGAATAACTCGTTTACTGATGCTGCTGATGCTTTCTTCCTTGGCCCCCATGAGGTTGCGCATGATCCGGTCTGAAACATGGACGATATCAGCGGACCTTCCCTGGAGATAGGGGTCTTCAATGTCCTGAAACATGATACGGACTTCAGCGACGACATTTTTAAGAGCCCATTCCGCATTGACCTTTTCTGTTTCAATGGTTTCAAGGGTTCTGCCATACAACATTTTATCTTTAAAAAGAACAAGATGTGTTTCAAGAATCTGAATATGCTCTTTCAGTGCTTCAGGTGTGGAGCCAATGATTTCAAGGAGTTCTTTTTTTGCCTTTTGCACGGCTGTTTTAAATCGGTTCAGTTCATGGGCCTGCTGTCTGTCATTAATGGAATATTGCGGGATGACGTCCACACCCTCCCGTCCGACCATATAGGCTTTACCAATGCAGATTCCCGGTGCTCCACTGATGCCTTTGCATACGGTTTCTGTTTTTTCTGCTGTAGGCATAACTTTGCTTATTCTCCAAATCCGTTTTCGACGAGCTCGGCAATATGGTCGAGGATGGGAAGATCTTCAGGGTCTTCCGCATGAAGGGTAATGCGAGCACCCTGTTCACAGGCAAGGGTGAGTATGTCAATGATGCTTGAAGCATCCACTTTTTCAGCTTCACGGGAAAGCCAGAGGCCAGCTTTAGCTGACTGGGCAATGCGGGCGATGGCCGCAGCAGGTCTGGCATGGAGGCCTAAAGGATTACGTATGGTCAGTTGTTTTTGATACACGGTTGTATGCGAAGCCAGAAAGTGGAAGTGTCAACGGGATGGTCCCTGTGGAAACCCGTACGGATAAAACGTATGAATTGTATACGCTTTTGTCGGGATTGCAACGGTCAATTTGCTGCTGTTCTATTATGAAGGAGAAGAGGCGGGGTGTGTTTTGCTTTGCAGCAATATGTGAAAAAGGGGATGCAGGGGAACCTCAATGGTCCCTTGCATCCCCAGCTTGTGCCCGGTTCCGCCGAAGAAGGGTGGCCCAGAATGACTTTTCCTGAAAGAGTTTGTGCTGGTTCGATCAGGGAAAGGGTATTGCAGGGAACAATTACTTCATGGCATCTTTGAGGGCTTTCCCCGGAATAAACTTAGGGATTTTTCTGGCAGCGATCTCGATTTCTTCACCTGTTTGGGGGTTGCGCCCTTTTCTTGCCTGACGCTCCATGGCCTTAAAGGTACCAAAGCCTACGAGGGTTACGGGCTCGTTGTCAGCCAGCGCTTTGGTGATGGTGGAAAAGACTGCGTCAACAGCAGCCTGTGCATCTTTTTTAGAGCTTACAACCTTTGCAACTTCTGCGACCAAATCACCCTTGTTCATGCAGAACCTCCTTGAAAGTTAATCTTGATAGCTTTTACGATGACAGGATAAAACGTAGGTAGTGGTTGAACAAAAACTGTTTTATTCCCATGGCAGTGAAGAGCGATCTCTGCGCATCCTTACTGAATTTTATTTCTTAAAACAAAAAAAATTTTTAAGAATTAAGATTCCTGCCATTGAGTGAGCCTGGTAAAATAACGTCGTTTTTTGATCAGTCACTGGGTAAAACGGGCATGAAAATAAGCTTGCGGTAACCGGATTGTCCGGAGAGCACGTCTTCTTGGAAAGAAAGCTACATGCGGAGCTAAATTACGTGCTTGTCCAAAGCCTGTCAAGGGAGAATTTTTATTCAATTCCGTTTGAAAATTAAAATGTTATGATGATCAAAACAGAAAAGGTAGCGTGTCGGCTGTGTGCTGGCTGGGCATCTGTCTGAATTTCTATGAAAAAGATGCGTGAACAACGTTTTGTGCGTGTGTATGGTATAGCAGCAACTTTATTCCTGTGCAACCTTGATTTTTTTGTAGCCCGAATAAAATTATGTTTTTCGTTTTATTTTGTACAATGAATAGGGGGGACGTTGCAGGGGAATGGACGAGGAACGGTGCTGTCCGGATGAAAAACAGGGCAGGGCGTACAGGAGGGGGGGCTGAGCCTGAAAGATTAGAAACCTTTTATTTTTACCGGGTACTTAATGTAGATAATGGTGCTGAAAGGAAGAGAACCTTTTACCGTATCGGTCCATGTAAGCCTATATGGAGATGTGTTTTTTCGTGCGTATGCAAAAATAACTTGACCCTTGGTCATTTTGCGGGTAGTGACATACATAAGTGTTTATGTTGGCACAATAAGAAGACCTTGGAAGGATTGTATCGTGGCGAATACTTTTGCGGGCAGCTTTTATTGCTATTATTGGTGGTACTATTTTAGTATCGACCTGCCTGCACGTGCGCCTCGAATGGCAAGGTAAACCAGCACACGTACCAAAGGCGGGTCGGCAAAAGGACTCTCCCACGGTATGGATAGAAAAGACAGATAATGTAAGGGCCGTGGGAGAACTTCCTACGGCCCTTTTGCATTGAAAAATATTGCAAGGAGAACGCAGCATGATCGGCAAACAGATTCGCATGGAACGAATTATCAACAGGGCAACGGGAAAGACCATTATTGTTCCTCTGGATCATGGAGTTTCTGTCGGGCCCATTGATGGCATCCGTAACTTGAGAGCAACCATACAGAAGGTGGCTGAAGGCGGTGCCAACGCCATTGTTGAGCACAAAGGACTGGTTGAGGATGGCCTCCGGGGTAGTGGCCCGGATATCGGTCTTATTATTCATCTTTCTGCATCCACGAGTCTCTCTCCCAAGCCCAATGCCAAAACCATAGTCTGTTCGGTGGAAGAAGCCATCCGACTTGGGGCTGATGCGGTGAGTGTGCATGTGAATTTGGGTAACGGTGATGAAAAACAGATGCTTAATGATTTTGGCCGCATCAGTTATGAGGCAAGAAGCTGGGGGATGCCGCTTCTTGCCATGATGTATCCCCGGGGCGAAAAGATTCGGGATGAGTACGATAAGGAAGCCATCAAGCATGCCGCCAGGGTAGGGGCTGAAATGGGTGCGGATATTGTAAAAGTGTCCTATACGGGCTCTGCTGAGACTTTTCAGGAGGTGGTGGAGGGCTGCTTCAGGCCCGTTGTCATTGCAGGAGGTCCTAAAATGGATTCGGACCGGGATATTCTTGAGATGGTCAAGGGGGCAACGGATGCGGGAGGAGCCGGTGTTTCCATGGGACGGAATGTATTCCAGCACCAAAATCCCAGAGGGCTGGTACGCGCTTTTGCCGCCATTGTCCATGATGGGGTGTCTGTGGAAGAAGCCATGCTGATTTTGCAGAGTGAGAGTGCTTGAGTAGGGGCTGTTTCGCTCAGATGGTTTTGCATTGATCTTTAGTATGAGAGGTGGATAAGAATGCAGGAGATATGGGTAAAAATTTCCCCATGGAATAAGGAGCTGGTACTGACAGCCCTTGAGGGAGGAGCGCACGGGCTCTGGGTGGAAGATGGCAGGGGGCAGGAAGTGGCTGAGCTGGCAAGGATTCCTGTGCTTGCATCGGATGGAGATTATATTCCGGGAGAAACGGCTGAAATTTTTAAAATTTCTGACGGAAGTCAGGAAGAGGCTGTGGCGGCTCTGTCTGTCAGTCGTCTTGTGGTGCTGGAGTGTACGGACTGGACCATTATTCCCCTTGAAAATCTTATTGCCAAAAAAGCGGATGTTATGCCCGTGGTGCGGAGTTTTGAGGAAGCACGCACGGCCTTTGGTATTCTTGAGGTGGGCGTCCGGCGGGTGATGCTGGATATTCAGGACCCTCTGGCCCTGCAGTCGGCCCTTTCCGGTTTGCAGGAGGTCCATGGCAGTGAAGTTCTGGAGGAGGCTGTGGTGACGGAAGTCCGGTCCCTTGGCATGGGAGACCGGGTCTGTGTGGATACCTGTACATCCATGCTGCCCGGCCAGGGTATGCTGGTGGGCGACAGTTCTTCGGCCCTTTTCCTTGTGCATGCAGAGACAGAATCCAATCCCTATGTGGCGCCCCGGCCTTTCCGGGTGAATGCCGGAGCCGTGCATGCCTATACCCGTGTGGACGGGGGGCGTACCCGCTACCTTGCCGAGCTTAAGGCCGGTGATTCAGTGATGCTTGTGGACAGTAACGGAAACACCAGTCCCGCTGTGGTGGGTCGGGTGAAGATAGAAAAAAGACCCCTCCTTCTGATCCGTGCTGAGGTTGCTGGAAGAGGTATCCATACCATTGTGCAGAATGCGGAAACCATCCGCCTGACGGCACCGGGAGGCAGGCCGCTGTCCGTTGTGTCCATCAATCCCGGAGACCGTGTGCTGGTCTGTCTGGAAGAGGGTGGCAGGCATTTTGGCCATGCGGTGGAAGAAACCATTACGGAACAGTAGGGATGGGTGAAAACATGACGGAAGATATGGAAGGGGTGCGACAGGCACTGGATCGCCTGCGTATCCGCATAGACAGCATAGATGATACCATCCTTGATCTTCTCAATGAAAGGCTGGAACTTGGGCGGGAGATCGGAGCTGTTAAGGAAAAGGCCGGGCTTCAGGTGCTGGACCGGTCCCGGGAAAAGAGTATTTTTGACCGCCTTGTGGCCCGTAGCGCGGGAAGACCTGTTTCCGATACCCTGATCCATCATTTATATGGCATTGTTATGGCTGCTACCCGTGAGGTGCAGCGTTCCCGGACCATCGCCTATCTTGGTCCGGAGGCCACCAACACACATATTGCTGCGCTGCAGCAGTTCGATTATGCAGGCCAGTTTGTTCCCAGAACCACCATTGCCGATGTTTTCGAGGAGGTGGAAAAGGGAAGTTGTGACTATGGTGTGGTGCCCGTGGAAAACTCACTGGAAGGGGCTGTGAACCACACGCTGGATCTTTTGTTCCTCTCTCCCTTGAGTATCTGTGCGGAAACCTGCTTTGCCATTTCCCATGATCTTTTATCCCGTGAAACGGATCTTTCCACGGTTTCCGTTGTGTATTCCCATCCCCAGGCTCTGGCCCAGAGCAGGCGCTGGCTGGCCCAGAACCTGCCCCATGCCCGTCTTGTGGAGATGGCCAGCACGGCGGCGGCGGCAAGAAAGGCAGCCATGGAGCCGGGTGCCGCTGCGGTGGCGGGTTCCCAGGCTGCGGCCATATACAACCTTCAGGTACTGGCATCCCATATAGAGGACAGTGGTCGCAATACCACCCGTTTTCTGGTCATCGGGAGGGACGAGACACGGCCCACGGGATCGGACAAGACAACCATCATGTTTGTTACGGCCCACGTACCCGGTGCCTTGTTCAGTGGTCTGAAGCCCATGGCGGATCTGAACATCAACCTTGTGAAGCTGGAGTCAAGACCCACCCGTCAGGAAAACTGGAATTATTTTTTCATTGCCGACCTTGAAGGCCATCGGGAGGATGAACTCATCCGGGAGGCCATTGACAGAATGCGGCCGAACTGCCTTTTCCTGAAAACCGTGGGCTCCTATGCCCGGTGCAGTTTTTAAGGGGGAATGATGGATGCCGAGACTGCTCTTTTCGGAGTGATGGGTCATCCTGTGGCCCATAGTCTAAGCCCTGTGATGCACAATGCCGCCTTTGGTTTTCTGGGACTTAACGCCGTTTACCTTGCCTTTGATGTAAAGGATCCCGCAGGAGTTCCCGTTGCCATGAGAACGCTTGGTATCCGGGGCATGAGTGTGACCCTGCCCCATAAGGAAGCTCTCTTGTCACTGGTGGATGAGCTGGATCCCATGGCAGAGAAAATGGGAGCGGTGAACACCCTTTGCCTGAAGGATGATGGCAGAATTATCGGGTTGAATACGGACTGGTGCGGAGCCAGGGATGCCCTTCTGGAGGCAGGTCCCCTTCATGGAAAAAGGGTTGCCATTCTGGGTGCAGGAGGGGCTGGCAGGGCTGTGGCCTTCGGTATTCGTGAGGCTGGGGCTTTTCCCCTCATTGTGAACCGTAGCCGGGAAAAGGGGGAGGCGCTGGCCCGTGATCTGGGGGCTGATTTCTGTCTTCTTTCGGATTTTACGGGGACAGGTATGGATATTCTGGTGAATACAACCTCCCTTGGCATGCATCCGGATGTGGATATCATGCCTGTTCCGGCTGCCGTACTCCATGGGGGGATGGTGGTTATGGATATCGTTTACAATCCCAGAAAGACAAAGCTGATCAGGGCTGCGGAGTCCCTTGGATGTCGGGTGGTGGATGGCCTTGAAATGTTCATCCGTCAGGGGGTTTTGCAGTTTGAGTTATGGACGGGCAGGGAAGCTCCCGTTGATTGCATGCGGAAAGCCGTTGAGGCTGTTTTATGAAGATTAAAGTAATTGTAGCGTATATTTTCTTTGGTAATTCAAAAGTCTTCAATTAGCTGCATAGACAGCCAGGCCATTTGTTCGTGACGCAATCTTATTCTTAGAGCTTCTTGCCCTGTGCGGGAGCGGCAAAAACTCCCCGCCACAGGCAGAATAGGCTTTTTGATTACCATGGCAGGCTTAAGCATGCTGCCTTTGTGGCAGCTCAAACAGTTTGCCGCTTCTTTCGCACAGGCCTTCAAAACTCTGATCCGAAACGGTTGCAACGTCACTCACAAATAGTCCGGCTGTCTTATACAGGAACCAGGCTGCTGAAGTTAAAATATGGATTTCCTGAAAAGAATATGCTGAATATTAATAAATGAAAGGGAATACCATGTCCGAGGCCCTGTTTGAGGTGCGCCCCCATCGTCCGGAAAACATCACTGTCCGGATTCCGGGATCCAAAAGTTATACCCACCGGCTGCTTATTGCCGCAGCCCTTGCCGATGGCCCTTCGGAGGTATCGGGCTGCCTGCGCAGTGAGGATACCCTTCTGACGGCCGAGGCCCTTCGTCAGTTGGGCATCTCGGTAAAAGATCACGGAGACGGCAGAATGGTCGTGGAGGGAAAGGGCGGGAGGCTGGAGGGAACCAGTGATGTCGTTTTTCTAGCCAACTCAGGAACTTCCATGCGTCTTCTTTCGGCCGTCGCCGGTCTTGGTGAAAAGGCCAGCACCCTGGATGGTAATGCCCGCATGAGGCAGAGACCTCTGGGGGATCTGCTGGATGCTCTGGGGCAGGTGGGTATTCCCGCCCGCAGCGTATCGGAAACAGGATGTCCGCCCGTTGTGATCGGTGGAGGCAGTCGCAGGGGAGGCGCACTTTCCATTGCCTGTCACTTAAGCAGCCAGTATCTTTCAGGGCTTCTGCTCATGGCTCCCTGTCTGGAACAGGGGCTGGATATCACCGTGACCCGGGGGCCGGTTTCAAGGCCTTATATAATGATGACCCTGGAGATTTTAAAAAAAGCAGGTATCTCATTTTTCCGTGAAGGAGATACCCTCTACAGGGTTCCCGGCGGACAGACCTACAGGGCTGGAAATTATCAGGTGGAACCGGATGCTTCCAATGCCAGTTATTTTTTTGCTGCCGCCGCAGTTACGGGTGGTTTGGTTTGTGTGGAAGGTCTTTTTTTGGACTCTGCCCAGGGGGATCTGGGTCTTCTGGGCGTTTTTGAAAAAATGGGATGCACCGTGACCAGCGACAGCCATGGTATTTGCGTCAGGGGAGGAGATCTCAGGGCTGTTGATGTGGATATGGGAGATATGCCGGATATGGTGCCGACCCTGGCTGTGGTCGCCGCCTTTGCTAAAGGCACCAGCTATATCCGCAATGTGGCCCATCTTCGTGAAAAGGAATGTGACCGCCTCTCGGCTGTGGCCACGGAACTCAACCGCATGGGAGGGTCTGTTCGCATTGTGGGGGATGATCTGGAAATCGATGGAGGCTTCCCTCTGCATGGGGCAAGGATTCATACCTATGATGATCATCGTATGGCCATGTGTTTTTCCGTGGCTGGATTGCGTGTACCCGGTGTTGTAATTGAGAATCCAGCATGTGTGGCAAAATCCTTTCCGAATTTTTTTGATGTATTTGCAAAGGTCATGGGATGAAGAAACCTGTTTTTCTTGTGGGATACCGCTGTGTGGGAAAAAGTACGGTGGCTTTTCATCTGGCCCGTATGCTGGATGTGCCATGGGTGGATCTGGACCGGGATATGGAAGAGCATGCAAGATGCTCCATCGAAGAGTTTGTGCAGCGTCATGGCTGGGAGGCCTTCCGGGAACTGGAAATGCTTACCCTTCAAAGGGTGCTGGAAGAAGGTTTTATTGTTGTGGCCACGGGCGGAGGAATTGTAACCAGACCGGAGAATATTCACACCATGAGGGCGCAGGGGCTGGTTTTTCATCTGGATGCCATGCCGGAAACCGTTGCAGCACGTATGGCAAAGGATCATAAAAATGGTGTTGTCCGTCCTGCCCTAAAGGGGGTCTCAGCCCTTGATGAAGTGCAGGAGATTATGGCTGCAAGGGCACCTCTGTATGCTGAGGCCGCCCACGGGGTGATCAAAACCGATGATCTTTCTCCGGAAGCGGTGGCAGAGGAAATTGTGCGGAGCCTGTAACTATTCAGCACAATTTTCCTTTAACAAATCGAAAATTTTCAATCAGGTGCATAGACAACCGAGCCATTTGTTCGTGACGCAATTTTATTCTTAGAGCTTCTTGGCCTGTGCGGAAGCGGCAAAAACTCCCCGCCATAGGCAGGATAAGCTTTTTTATTACCATGGCAGGCTTATTAAGCACGCTGCCTTTATGGCGGCTCAGACAGTTTGCCGCTTCTTTCGCACAGGCCTTCAAAACTCTGATCCGAAACGATTGCAATGTCACTTACAAACAGCCCGATTGTCTTTTGTTGGAGCCAAGATTCTGAAATTAAAGAACAATTTTTCTGGATAAAATGTACTGAATAATTACCAGGCCCTGAAACAGTATTTGCAGTAAATGATATGCCACCACATAGGGTGGTTTGAAAGGAAGGTTGTAGATGGCAGGAAGCACCATGGGCCATATGTTCCGTGTCACCACCTGGGGAGAATCCCATGGTCCGGCCGTTGGCTGCGTGATAGACGGATGCCCTCCGGGGCTTGAGCTGGATGCATCGGTGGTGCAGCGCCAGTTGGACAGGCGGAAGCCGGGGCAGGCAAAAAGCAGTACCACCCGCAGGGAAGCAGATGTCTGTGAAATTCTTTCCGGTGTGTTTGAGGGCAGGACCACAGGTACACCCATATCTATTCTCGTCTGGAACAAAGATGCCAGGTCCGGTGCCTATGATGACATCAAAGATCTTTTCCGTCCGGGTCACGGGGATTTGAGCTATCAGGCTCGCTATGGAATACGTGACTGGCGGGGGGGCGGACGGGCCTCGGCCAGGGAAACCATAGGCCGGGTGGCGGCAGGTGCGGTGGCCGGGCAGCTTCTTTTTAATAATGGTATAGAAGTTCGGGCCTTTACCCTTGCCCTCGGGGGAGTGAAGGCAGATAAGCTTGACATGGAAGTCGTGTCTGCCAACCCTTACGGATGTCCGGATTCGGAAGCTGCCCTTGCCATGGATGCCAGGGTGGAAGAAGTGAGAAAGACCGGTGATTCCATAGGTGGCCTTGTGGAGTTATGGATAGATGGCCTTCCTGCAGGGCTGGGAGATCCGGTTTTTGACAAGCTGGATGGAGATCTTGCTTCGGCCATGATGGGAATTGGCGCTGTTAAGGGTGTTGAAATTGGAGCCGGTTTTGCCGTGACGGACCTGAAGGGAAGTGAATCCAACGATGCCATAGCGCCTGAAGGTTTTCTTTCCAATAACAGCGGTGGTATCCTTGCCGGCATCAGCAGCGGTGCCAGAGTTGTGCTGCGGTTGGCAGTAAAGCCTATACCTTCCATCACTATTCCTCAGCAGACTGTGGATATTCATGGCGCTCCAGCAACCATTGTTACCCGGGGCAGACATGATGTGTCAGCCATTCCCCGTATTCTTCCCGTGGCTGAAGCCATGGCAAAGCTTGTCATGGCAGACCATCTTCTCCGCTGGAGGGCCATCCAATGATACCGGATATTTTTGTGGGGAAAAAAATAGGTGTTATTGGCGGTCACGGTGGCATGGGGCGCTGGTTTTCGGCTTTTTTTCGTGACCTTGGGCTTTCTGTGGAGGTTTCGGATCTGGATACAGCCATTTCCAATGAGGAGCTTGTCTTTAAATCGGATATTGTAATTTTGTCCACACCCATGGCTGTGGCTGTATCTCTGGCCCGGAAGCTGGGGCCACTGATGTCGGAAGAAAAGCTTTTCGTGGATTTTTCTTCATTAAAGGAAGAAGTGGTGCAGGCCATGGTGGCTTTTTCTACTGCTGAAGTGTTGGGCATTCATCCCATGTTCGGGCAGTATACGGCATCCATGCAGGGGCAGAATGTCATTCTGACTCCGGGAAGAGGGCATTTGTGGACAGATCCCTTCCATCGTCTTTTTGAAGATGCCGGAGCTGTTGTTTCTGTTATGGATGCAGCCACCCATGACCGGCACATGGCGTTTGTTCAGAGTGTCACCCATCTTGTTACCATTGCCACCGGGGCATATATGCAGCAGGAAAGTATGGATCCGGAAACCGCATGCAGGGTAGCCACACCTATTTTTCGTTTGAATGTAGATTTTGTCGGGCGTCTTTTTGCGCTGGATCTGGGTTTGTACGAGGATCTTATTGCAAGAAATCCCTATGCCAGAGAGGTGAGCGGTGTTTTTGCAAAGCTGCTGGCAGATACGTCTCAAATTCTTCTGGATGGAAAAGTTGCGGATAAAAGGCAATGGCTGGAAGGGATAAAAAGTTTTCTCGGG